>JBAYMZ010000206.1:0-3285 GCA_041663385.1 Candidatus Omnitrophota bacterium | reverse complement strand
GGTTATTGGCCCAGAAACCACCGCACGATTAAATTATTACGATACGGATATAGACGAGTTGGTTCATTAGTCCACTGACGAGCCGGTGAAATTCCGGCGAAACGGTCTTCGGGCCGTCTGGACAACTAAAATAAAACAGGAGGAACAAATCATGATTAAAAAATGCACAATATGCGGCAAAGATTACGAGGGAGTTGAGGACTTGGGATTTGCGACGGCTCCGGCAATATGCGACGATTGCTACGAGGCGGCAACTACTGAGCGACATGCGGCAGAGCGCAAGGCAGCAGCTACAACTTTAGGCTCCATCAAATCCGCCAAAAAAGCCGCATCCAGCCGGGAAAACGGGAAGAAGGGTGGAAGGCCGAAACAATATCCTCGAAAAGATTGCATTATAATGGATTATTTTACTGATGCGAATGAACCAGATTTTTTACGGCGCGAATACTGCGAGAAAAATTGCGGATTAAAGTGCCTAAATGGCGAATCTTATAAACGTAGTGAAACCGCCCAGAAAGGGGAAAAGTGAGATGAAAATTACAATAGACATTAAAACAGATAATGCAGCGTTTGAAGATTCTGAGGAAATGGGCAGAATATTAAGAATTGTTGTTACTAAGATTACGACCAACGGCGACACAGAAGGATTGTTGAGGGATTCAAACGGCAACACAGTAGGCAAATTTAAAGTTACTGGTAAATAAACTAACCACCGCAGGAGGCAGGGAATGAAAACGATGAAGACAGAGAGAAAATACTGGCAGAATGGAATCCGATACGACAAGTTATTTGATGGCAGTCATTTTTTACACATTTATTTTAAGATTTTCGGATATGCGTTTTCGATCTGCCAGCCGAATCGTGGAAATGACATTTTAACGATTTACAAACTTATTTAACCCAACAGAAAGCGAGGCGTGACCATGACAATAGTTAAAAGATTTTACTGCAAAAGTTGCGATTATACAACACCGGCAGGATATGTAGTCGATGAATGCAAATGCCCAACGTGCGGTAAAAACATGAATCGCGGAAAGTACAAACAATATAAAAATCATTGCACTATAATAGGAAATCATAAACATGAATGGAATGAAGAAACCGGATATTGCACTATTTGCTTCGATAATGTGCATTCCGTTATGGCAAAATCAAGATTAACAGAAAGCGAGGCGTGAAATGGAATACACAATCACTAATATTTTAATTTTACTGGCTAACATTGCGGTATTCGGCTTGACATTAAAATTATACACCGAATATTTCAAAGATCGCAGCCAACAGAAAAGGAAAGGTGAGTAATATGTGGACTGTAAACGGAAAAGATATGAACGTGTGGGTTGAGAACGAAAACGGAAAACGTATTTGCTCAATCTCTAAATCGAATGGCGAAAATGACGGCAATGTTGCTCGCCTGATCGCCGCAGCCCCGGAAATGCTTGAGGCGTTAAAAGAAATGACAAAGCTTTTTGAGCAGGAGCATCGTGATTGCGAAAAGTGGGAGCAGTACACAAGGGCAATGCAAGCAATCGCCAAAGCAGAGATCCGCTAGACCGGCAAAAAGATCGGCAACTTGTCGCAAAAGTATGCTATATTTGCGACGAAAAGATGAAAAAACATAGTAGTATTTTCATCAGCATTGAGGGACGGAAACGTCCCTTTTTGCGTCTATTGTATGTTTCACCTGCGCATAGTAATAAAAAGTGTTACTTTTCGCGATTATCTAATAACTTTATTCAATATTTTTTCGGTGAGATAGCTCAGGTAATAAGCGAATGCCTCTTCTGAATCATCGGAATACTTTATGCCGATAATCGAAAAAACGCTGAAAACAAGATGAAGCATTTCATGGTTGAAAACTCCAATATCTTTCGGCGTGTTTCCCAGTTTATCAAAAATCAAATAGTGGTAATCTTTTCCGGCTGTTTGATCGACAATTTTTAGATGCAATCCATCGCAATCATTATCATATTTGTGATTGAGGCCATAGCGTCTCTTAAAAAGAGACACTAAATCGGCCTCGTTTGCGTCTGGGATGATAAATATATTGGTATTATAAATATCATCTTTGATCGGGATTACCTTCATTTGTCGCCCTCGTAAACGACTGTTGCTTTCAATTTCTGTGCATAGTCGATTATTTTATCCAAATCTTTAGGATTCATCGGATTGCAGATATTCCTATTTCTAAAGGCGTACTTTATGATTGAGCATAAAGCGAAATGCCGGAACATATCGCCGGAAACGTAAAGGTCAATCGGCTCAATGCCGCCAGTTTTGTAATGTTCACTTCCGTTCTGCTTCAATTCCTGCCATGTAATATTTTTCAATGCGTCGCCTTTACAACTCATTTTTTCCCCTCCGTTAAATGTGTAAATGCCCGTCTCAGGCAGTAGCTACGGATTAGTGATATAACCGTGTATATCACCCCTATTTCGATGTTTTGCTTGAGGCTGATAGTCCAGCCCCATAATGGGAAAATAATCATATTAGCCAATAGATTAATCGTATAGCCAACTATGATATTCGTCACCGCTTCAAAAAGTGAATGCTTTTTTAACTGCATGGTGTTCCTTTTATGGGTACATTTGCACCCGTTATGGTTGACGACTTGTTGACAACTTCACTTTCCAGTTTATTGGAAAGTTGTATACTCAAATTAAAAACGGTTCGAGCCTTACAATCGCGCCATTATCCACAATGATTTTAACGAATCCTAATTCTACCGGCTGATAGTTTTGAGCGTAATCATCGTAACCATCTAGGCGGGACTTACGAGCAGAACCACAACAGGCATACCAGCGCTGATCCGGCTGAATGTATCCAATGGATGTCGAACCTTTTAAATACTGCTGGCTAACTCCATCCGGTGAATCAACAAAATAAAGCCTGTTTGCAGGTGGCACAATTCCAATCCAGTGAGCATGTCCGCAAATCTGAATCGCACAATCTCCCATTTGTTCTTGTAAATAAAGCTTTAAGGCCGCTTTCTTGTTGGCTTCGCGCTGTTCATAGTCTTTCGCGTTTGAGGTAAAAATCTTTGTGCCATGCATGGCCTGGATGTTAAAAAGTGACCGGCCTTTATTCTCCAAAATTATCCGGCATGTTTCCGTCCCGTATGGAATTGAAAGCCCCTTGCAAATAACATCCCTTACTAAATTCCCGAACTTTGACAACTTGCGCTCATGATTCCCGATTAATCCGGCAATTATTTTCTTTTTGATGGGCTTAAAAATCCTCACAGCGTCCTCCGCTTGTTTTAGTGGTATAACCTGTTCTTGCGCT
>JBAYMZ010000205.1:0-3310 GCA_041663385.1 Candidatus Omnitrophota bacterium | reverse complement strand
GAAGAAGCTTTTTGGAATCGCGTGGGTGTCCTGGATAAGGTAGAAAAAACCACGTTGATTGAAGAAGAGGACCAGATCATCAGGTTTAAAAAACAGGTTCATGAAAAACTTATTGAAGAGCTCGATTTAAAAAGGGTGCAGGTTGAAATGTATTCCGCCAGCACCCAGAAAATGAATGAATTGCGTGCTAAAGCAGAAAAAATTGTTTCAAATGTCATTAGCAAAGAAGCCGGTGGGTTTATTGCTTCAACGGAAATACGAAAAAAAATAACCAAGGAAATAATCGAGGAAGCTTTAGGCTTGGGCCCACTGGAAGATCTTTTGAAGGACCCGACAATTACGGAAATAATGGTTAACAATAAAGACCTTATATATGTTGAAAAATTCGGCAAGCTGGAATTGACCAGCAAAAAATTTACCGCAAACGAACAGGTAAAAATAGTCATTGAAAGAATACTTGCGCCGCTGGGAAGAAGAATTGATGAATCGGTGCCTTATGTTGACGCGAGGCTTCCTGACGGTTCACGTGTTAACGCGATAATCCCGCCGCTTGCCTTAACCGGGCCGACGCTGACCATAAGAAAATTCGCCAGGCAGCGCTGGTCAATTCAGGATTTAATAAACCGTTTCGGAAGTTTAACTCCGGAAATGGCTTTGTTCCTTGAGGCCGCCGTAAAATCAAGAAAAAATATTCTGGTTTCCGGCGGAACCGGTTCGGGTAAAACCACTTTTCTTAATATTCTGTCTTCAGCTATTCCTGAGCGGGAAAGGATAATTACCATAGAGGATTCCGCTGAACTTAAACTTAGCCAGATACATTGGATCAGGCTTGAATCCCGCGCGCCAAATATTGAAGGTAAGGGTGAAGTTACGATAAAAGATTTATTTAAAAATACTCTGCGTATGCGCCCGGACAGAATCATCGTCGGTGAAGTCAGGGGTAAAGAGGTCCTTGATATGCTTCAGGCGATGAATACCGGCCATGACGGCAGTATGTCTACAATTCATGCTAACTCAACGCATGACGTTTTAATAAGGCTGGATAGTATGATTCTTATGACCGGGATAGAACTGCCTATCCGCGCAATTAGAGAGCAGGTTGCCTCAGCTATCCATGTTATTGTGCAAACCGCGCGTTTGTCCGATGGTTCAAGGAAAATTACCGGCATTACGGAAATTGTCGGCATGCTTGATGAAACGCATGTCAATTTGCAGGATATATTTACTTACAAACAGACCGGAGTGGACGCGGAAGGAAATGTGCAGGGGTATTTTACCCCGCTGGGATATATTCCTACTTTCTATGATGAAATCCGCGCGCGCGGCATTGATTTATCACGAGAGATATTCGTACCTAAAGATTAATATGAAATTCCAAATCACAAATTCCAAATCCCAAATAAATTCCAATAACCAAAATTCCAATGTTTTAAACGGAAATCTTTTTGGTCATTTGAACATTGGAATTTGGAACTTATTTGGAATTTGGTGCTTGGTGCTTGGAATTTTTAATCCGGAGGAATTATAAGATGGCACAAGGCGCAGAAAAAATTAAAGAACTTTTAAAGGACCCGAAGATTACCGAAATTATGATTAACGGGTCACGAGATACTTTTCTTGAAATCGACGGTTTGAAAAGTAAGCTTGAACTGACCTTTACTGAAGAAGATATTAATGACATTATAGAAGAGTTCTACAATAAAGCGGGTAAACCCATATCCTACTATAATCCATTCGGCGATATATCGCTTCCGGATGGCTCACGCATGAATCTTATTACCTACCCGCTTGCCCGCCGCGGCACAGCCATAACCATAAGAAAATTTAATCGCGAACTTCATGGTATAGAAGATATTATTAAAGGCGGCACTTTAAGCCGGAAGATGGCTGATTTTTTAATTGCCTGCATACATGGAAAAGTAAACATCCTTTTTTCCGGTGCCACTGGTTCCGGAAAAACCACGACTATGGAAATGCTTTCTTATCATATTCCTGAGCAGGAGAGGGTAATAACCATTGAAGATACAGCAGAGCTTATTTTACATCAGGAGAATCTTGTGCCAATGGAAACGAGGGCGACTGATAAAGACGGTAAAGGCGAAGTTACTCTTCGAGATTTAATAAGAAACGCCTTGCGTATGAGGCCTGACCGGTTAATTGTAGGTGAAGTAAGAGGCCCTGAAGCGCTTGATATGATTCAGGCAATGTCAACCGGCCATCGGGGAACTCTTGCGGTTATTCACGCTAATTCCCCTCAGGAAGTAACCAGCCGTATGGAAACGCTGATATTATCAAGCGGCATAAAGCTTCCTATCGAAGAAATAAGAAGAATGATCGGTAATACCTTGCACGTTATTGTCCAACAGGAACGTTATTCAGATGGTGTCAGGCGCATAACCCAGATTTCGGAAGCGCGTGGAGTTGAACGCGGAGAGGTAGCGCTTCAGGATTTATTTATCTTTCGCCGTGAAGGTAAAACTCCGGAGGGTAAGATTAAAGGAAAATTTAAAACGGTTATGCGAATGTATCCACGCTTTTTTGCTGATTTTCAAAGATTAGGGCTGCTTGATGAAAAGATTTTCTCGGAAATGCCGTAATTTATTACCCACCACAGAATTGCAAAATTATAAAATGTCTAATGCCTAAATCCGAATGACGAATGAATGCCGAATGATTTAATTCTCAAATGCCTAACTACGATTTAGAAGAAAGAACCGCTAAATTTGGGGAAAACATTATTGAGTTTGCAAAAAAGATTCCCCGTAATCCAGTAACACTTTCTTTAATCACCCAATTAGTAAAAGCAGGCACTTCTGTTGGTGCTAATTATTGCGAAGCAGATAATGCTTGTTCAAAGAAAGATTTTGTAAATAAGATTGCTATTTGTAAAAAAGAATCTCGCGAAAGTAAACATTGGTTACGTATGGTCGCAAAAGCTCATGAGCTATTAAGAGATGAAGCAAAGAAACATTCAAGTGAAGCCCACGAGTTAAATCTTATATTTGCCGCTATAGTCAATAAATGTAGAGAAAAAGAGTAAAATGGTATTAGGTATTGAGACATTGGGAAATTAATTCGTCATTAGTCATTAAGAATTTGTCATTAAATAAATCATGAGAATTAGCATAACTTCCAACCTGAAAAAAATCATTCTACAAGAAACTAAAAAAAATCCTCATTTAGGGGTGCGCGGTATATCCAAGATATTAAAAGAGAAGCACCAAACCGATATTTCTAAAAGCGCGGTAAACGCTCTTTTAAAAGCAAAAGGCATTAAAGTAAATAAAGGAAGAAAGAAAGATATACTTTT
>JBAYMZ010000204.1:0-3332 GCA_041663385.1 Candidatus Omnitrophota bacterium | reverse complement strand
CTGCATCGGTTATCATGTGCCGCGTCAATTTTTACGGTCATATTTTTTAAATCAACTTTGCCGACTTTTACCGCCTGGCACTCACCAAGCCTGCAGCCTGTATCATAAGCGAATACATTTATTGCATACATTATTCTGTCCCTTTCCCTGAGTTCTATGTCCTCCCGGTTAGGTCCTGTTTTTTTGCTTACCCTGATTGGTCTGCACCAAACAAATTCCCAATCATCAGGAAACAATTTCATTTTTTCAATCGCGTTTAATATTCCCTTTTCGGCTGACTTCTGGCTAAATCGCTGTATAAGTGGTACTGATGAAATATATTTATTCAATACGGCATCAATCAGAATTTCGTTTAATGCGCCAAGGGCTTTATTGATTGAGTTCCCGGAAAGGTTTTTATCTTTGTTCATGTGTATTCTAAAATCTGCAATATTCGCAGCGTCAATTTCTGACACTCGATATTCACCCCAAAAAGGCAGGACATGATTTTTAAAACATCCTTCACGATCAAGGCAATGTCTTTTTGATATATTGATCCCCCTGGACTCTTTCAGCTCACACCACTTGCCGCCCCATTTAAAAAAGCCTTCATAGTCTGCAATGGTAGGTATGCTTAATTCTTTTTCGATAGTTAAACGCAAAGTTTCAAGCCGTTGTTTTTCGGACTCGATTTCTTCTTTCTGTTTTTCAAGAATTATCTTTTCAGCTTCAATGGAAAGACGCTCTGTTTTTTCGGCTTCATCTTTAATGGTTTGTTGCGCATAATCTCGCGCGGCGGCCTTGCTTGTCTCTTTACTGCATAGTGTTTTTTCAATTCCATCGGTATAGATGAATCTGCAATAGTAATTCGGGAGCTTTTTGCCTTTACTTGTGCGTTTAAAGATTGAGTAGGATTTAATTTCAGCCATCGGAAAACCTCCATAAAAGTAGGTGACATTTCAGTGTACACCGTGATTTTAAAGAAGCGCCGGTTTTCCGGTAGCTTGAAACCCCTGATTGAATCAGGACTTAATGCAGGTCACGAGGGACTCGAACCCCCAACCCTCGGTTTTGGAGACACGCCACGTTTTAAAAACACGCACTTCTTTAAACAAAAATATACAATATAGTACAAATATATCAACACATTTTCAATTAATGTTTAAAAAAGTATAGGTTTGTTTATCCGTGTTTATTTCGTTTGTGTACATTCTGTGTACATGGCATAAACTAACACTTGATATGCGGTGAAAACCCTACTTTGACGCGTTAAAAAATATCGGTTTTCCCCGTTATGCGATAACAAATAACTACTGATTTAATCAGGCTTAATAATCGCTTAACAAGTGATATATGGGTAACTGTCAAACCGGGGATGAATCTTTTAAAAGTAGTTTATCTGTAATTTTATGCGTAAATATGCGTTTTATTTGCCTGTTTTCCCCGTGCGCCTGGTGCTATTTTCTTGTTATGCCGATCGGTTTTTATTGTTATACAGGTGTTTCGTTATCAGGTTGAACATGCGGCGGTGTTATACTAACTCAATGTTTCGCCTGTCGCTGTATATGCTGGTATTCCTTCGGGCAATCAAAAACAATTTCCGTATTATATTTGATACTGAAAGCTTGAACTCTTTCTGTTAACATGTCGGGATAAAATCCGCATTCGACCCCGTCGGCCGTCTGCTGAATATGATACACACATTTTAAACAATCTTTTAATTTCATTGTTCAACGCTCTAATAGTATTACGTTTTAAGGATTAAAAAAATTAAAATGATAGTTTAAATTTATTATTCCAGAAGGATATCAATTTCTGATTGAAGTTTTTTTATTTGTTCGTGTAGTCGCATGTTTTCCTCTTTTATGAGTTCATAACATGTTTTGGGAGGATGCATTTTATATGCTTTAGCATAACCTTCGGAATCCCATAAGTTATGTTCTGAGTCTAACCAATAAATATAAAATATGTTTCCCAGTAAAAACCCAGATACACGACCATGTGATTTATCTAATCTGAATTGATAGGCATCAAACTGTTCAAGTGCTGCGGGGTCACAATTGAATGTTGCATTAGTTTTTTTCCAATCAATAGGATGAGCATCATAAGTTTTATTTTTATGTATGTCTTTCCATTGATATTTTGACACTTCTTTTAATGTATCAAATAAAGTTAAAAACCAAGATTTTTCTGTTTCTCCAAGATTAAAAAGAGGGTGCGTTCGATCAAAAAATTTAAATGAAAATCTTATTTTTTCGAAAGATCTATCTTTTTCTTTAATTTTATCAACGTAATCTATTTTAATTGTTTGAAGAAGTTTTGCCCTATTTTCAACAGTAGGAGTAATCTTTTTTAGTTGGGATAGGTTGCTCATTGATCAGATTCTTTAAGCAATTCCTTACAATATTCTAACATATCATCATACGATATTGGATTATTACAAGGTTCAGTGGGTGAAAGAGTTCCACGCGCACGTATCCACGGAATTTCCGAATGTGTTAAAATTTCTAATTCTTCACCAGAGAACTTTCCATAAATGTTAAAAATTTCATCTAAAAATTCTTTAATATCTATATCTATTTCAGGGTTCAATGAATTCTTAATCGGTAGCCATGAATGTTGTTTGTAATGATGGTACATTGTCGGAGATACTGGTCCATGTATCCATGCTTCAAAATCAGTAGACATTAACTTTTTTTGAAATAGACCATAATACCAGCATTGAGCATAATAGCAAAGTTTTTGAAGCTTTTTATGGTCCATTGCTTCTTTTGATAAGTAATATTCGGAGATAACCACCGGTTCCATGATACTCACCTTAACTGCTTTGAAATTTTACTATCGGAGACATCTATAAAATAATAAATTTTGTTTATTTTTAATAATAATATTATTGTTAACCAAAAAGCAACCACTTTTTTTAAGTAAAAAATCGTCAAGTCTAAAAATGTTCATTTTTTAAAAATGCAATTTCAACTCATTATTGATTATTCGGTTTATTTTTAACTAAATATAAGTACTATCTATTATTCTAATTCTGCTTAACCGATGTACAATGATTACCTGTCCCCGGACTGCCCCTGCCTGCCATGTGTCCCCCGTGTCCCTGCTGCTTGTCCCTGAATGATATAAAAGTATTCTGTCCGGGTGAGTGCCTGTCCTCTTGCCCTGAATAACTCTTTACCTTTCGGCCATGCAATACGATTGCCCTATGTCCCAGGGTGTGCGGTCGTAACTGGTAACATCATAAACAAAAAAAATAATTTATTCTCCCACGGCGGGAACTGTTTCCCGTTGTCGCATAATAACGAGTAGGTTCTCCCAGCCGATCGCGGGTGCTCAGGTGGAAGACT
>JBAYMZ010000203.1:0-3333 GCA_041663385.1 Candidatus Omnitrophota bacterium | reverse complement strand
GTCGCAATATGAGCAACCTTCTGTGCTCAAGGCCCCATCAATGTTCGGACAATTAAACCCGGCATCTACGCTTATGCGCTGAACCCGTTCTCCAAATTTTTCCCGTAAATAATGATTAAAAGAATAATATGGTTCTTTCATGTTTGTGTAGCAGGGTACATGGAACGAAAAGTAAAAAAAATTATTTTTTGTTTCTTAGCTATGTTCTATGCACTTTGCGCTATACTATAAATACATCCGCAATAGTTCTGCCGGTACAAATTATATTTTTTCGCCAATTCTAAAGTTTTTTTAAAGCCATCCTGTTTCTTGAAATTAACCGGAAGAAATGCTCCCCCCCCAACTTCCTGGCCAATAGCTGCAATGATATTATTGTCTTTGTGAGGGCTAATGGTTAATGTTGTTGTGAAAAAATCGAAATTTTTGTCCCTTGCTTCTTTTTGAGTGGCGATAAGCCTGGTTCGATAGCAAATAAGGCAGCGCTCCCCACCCTCTTTGGCGTCTTTATAATCCTGACATTCCTTGAGCCAGGCTTGCGGTACATACGGCCCTTCTGTTATCTTCGTTTTTGTAATCGTAGCGACTTCTTTGGCCGCGAATCTTCTCTTTAAATATTCTTCTTCGGGATAAATATTTGGATTATAAAAAAAACTTTCAACATAATAACCCTCTTTCGTTAAACGCTGGATACAATAAAAAGCACAAACGCCGCAACAAACATGCAATAATACTTTTTTCATATATTTTACACCGATCATCACAGACAATAAACCGCAGATTATCGCAGATGAAAAATTCCAAGTCACAAATTCCAGATTACAAATAAATTCCAATGTTCTAAACGGAATCTGTTTCAGTCATTACAACATTGGAATTTGAAACTTATTTGCAATTTGGTGCTTGGAAATTGGAATTTCATAGCATATTGCTAATTTGCGGTTAGGGGTCGAAGTATTCTTTTATCGTAATAAATTGCACTTCTTTTCGGGTTTCCGGCAATAGTTTACGAAGGACAGAAAAGGTATTTTTCTTTGGATGGGCTATTATAACGATTTTTCCTTTTAATTTTGCGCGGGCCAATAATTCTTTTAATCGATTTTCCATAAGACGGATGTCGCTTAAGCTATCAAAAAATCCTTCATTGTAGGCACACGGAACACCCACCTCTTTTGCTACCTCGCAAGCGACAGAAGATTTTGAGGTACGGCTATCAATAAAAACCATACCCTTGCCCTTAACCGCAATTAAAATTTCTCGCATTAGTTCAGGATTTTCTGTAGCCTGTGAGCCCATATGATTATTTACTCCAATAGCCAGCCTTATATAGTTTAAATAATACCGCAAAAGCGCGGCGCGTTCCGATTTAGTCAAAGAGCTACTGATAAAGCGGTATTTATTTGTTTCGAATTTTTTTGCATTTTTAGGTTCTAACGGCAGATGCGCAAGCACGGAAAATCCATAACCAGAAGATAAATGCGCTATATTCTTGGAGAGCTTTAAGCCGGGCAATATAGAAATCGTCACGGGGACATTTAAAGAATTTATTTCCTTTAAATCTTGCAAACTTTCGCCTAAATCATCAAAGATAAGCGCTACTTTCGGTTTCTCATCGATAATCGGCTTAGTTATGAATCTCCTTATGCTAACCCCATGCCTTGGTTTATAAAAATATTTATAGAATATCAGCGGTGACGCTAAAATTAAGACAAAAAGAATTATTTTAAAACTTTTACTCATGTATTTTTTCCAATTGCCAGGTATGCTGTTTTTGGGTTCTCTGCCTTTAATATCGCACTTCCTACGCATATATAATCGACACCACTTGCCGCAACACGTGCCATATTATCCAGCTTAACACCTCCGTCTATTCCAACGCATTTATACGGATAGAGCCTTTTAAATTCTGAAATCTTTGTCAGCACTTCTGGTATAAACTTTGAACCGTAAAAACCAGGAATAACCGACATAAATAACACGCTATCGATTTTTTCTATGAGATGTTTAAGGGTTTTTATTTCTGTCGATGGATTTATCGCGATTCCAGCCTCCATGCCAGCATTTTTTATCTCAGTAATTATTTTTTCATGGGCACTCTTTATCTCAAAATGAAAAATTATACGTTTTGAACCAATTTTTTTAAATACATCTAACCACTCTAAAGGATTTTCAACCATTAAATGAGCCTCGCTTTTTACCGGTAAATGTAGATTTTTCAAATCGCCAGCAGAAACACTTTTAGACTGAACAAATTTCCCGTCCATTATATCTATTTGAACGTAATCACAAAAGCCGCCGCAAAGAGTGCACATACGTATTAGCTCTTGTTTACTTTCTGTAAGAATCGCCGGAACAATTAATTTTTTCATTTTTATTTGCTAAAAAAACTTTTAAGCGCATTTATTAGCGCTTGATTTGGAATAAAATTTTTTGTTAACCAAAAATCAACGATTTCATTTTTACCTTTAGCCCATAAATCTAAATAATTTTCCCAACCATAAACCGGCCCTTCTCGTCTTACATAAGGATTATTCGGAATATACTGATAAATTCCATCAGGAAATACATGGTTAGAAACAGCTTTATATGTCCAATAGGTATAGCTAAAGTTAAATTTTTCAAATACGCTTAAAATACCCAAAAGATAATCAATCTCGCCAAAATGCCCACCACGCCAATTAACCCCAAATTCGCCGACAAAGATATCAACTCTATGTTTTCGCGAAAATTCAAAATACGGCTCAAGGTAGCGCTCTATTTTTTCTACATTCCAAAATTCTTTATCTATTTCTCCGGGAAACTTATAAAACGGAACATAATTAAATGTATAATTAAGCGGACAATAAGTATGTATACTTATTGAAACATTTTCTTCAAGCAGTTCCTCAAGAAAATCTATACGCTGCGCCCAATTATCGCCTTCAAGAAATATTGTATGTTTTTTGTCTATTTTCTTGATCCGTTGTATAGCATTTTTATAAAAATCTGCTAAAATCGCCGTCGATTTATTCCCCAGTACTGGCTCATTCATAACATCGAAACCAATCAGGGCAGGTTCATCTTTGAATTCGGAAACTAACTCATCCCAGATGTTTAAGGTTTCTTTACGAAATTTTTCTTTTTCCCAGAATAAAGCGTTCCCCATAGAGTCACTGTGCCAGTCACTATTTTGCGCACCAGGGGCAGCATGCAAATCCAAAATAATGCCAATACGATATTTATCCGCTAATGCAAAAGCTTTTTTTAAATATATTAACCCGTCTGACGGATATTCTTTGGCCAAAAGGCGATAGCTAAACGGCAATCTAATGCAGTTAGCACCCATTTGCGAAATAT
>JBAYMZ010000202.1:0-3336 GCA_041663385.1 Candidatus Omnitrophota bacterium | reverse complement strand
GAATGATAAAAACATAGAAGAATAAACCGATAAGAAAAACAAAATTTATCCACTTACAAATAGGAATCAACTTTTCTTCAATACTATGCATTTTATTTAGTTAAAACTTTTTCCCCTTTAGGTGAAAATAATTGCATTCTCAATTCTTTGCCTACGCCGCCACTAATATCTAGCCCCTCATCAATATTATGCTTAACTGTAATGTCAAATTCTTTTCCATCCTTCGAAATAGAATAATATATCATGTATTTGGTTCCGTATTTTCCATAGTAAATTATACTTGGTAAATAACCATCATATGGTGGATTATCCCAATCATCAATTTTTTTAGGACATGATTTTTCAGCGTTGCATATCCCCTGTATTCTTTTACCAGTTATAGTTGCATAATCATCGGCAGATTTTTGCGAAGCTTTCAAGCATAAAAGTGCAAAAAGAAAAATTAAAATAGTCAGTATTGGCCTGACAAATCTAATTTTTATTTTGTTTTGTTCTTCTTTATCCTTACCTAAACGAATGAATTTTACAAAGGTGGCAATGATGCTCACTATTGATATCAAGAAAGCTATTTGACCAGGAAGCCACAGAAGATGCGCAACTATATCAAATGGAATCCGGATTAAATAAATCAATAGAAGTGGCGGAAGAATTATTGATAGCCAACGAAGGAACTTACTCTTAAAGGTATAGGTTTTAAACATCAATACACTTATCAGTAAAACAACTAACAGAAAAATAGCGAAAGGTAATAACCACATATTCACCTCCAACAACCTTATCCCACCTACGCGGTGGGATTTTGGTTGCAAACCGCGTTCCACCTCCGGGGTGGAAAATGGTTAAAACACCAACCTATCAACTTATCAACTTGTCAACCACTTGTACTGAAGTTAACTCATCTACATCTAACCACTCTATTCTTTTATCCGCCTTAAACCAGGTCATTTGGCGCTTGGCGAGGTGGCGGGTATTATTTTTCATAAGCTCTTTAGCTTTTTCAATATCATATTCCCCACTTAAAAACCCGGCTATCTCTTTTATACCAATGATTTTTTCCGCGGTAACGCTCAAATCTAACTGCAGTAACTTTTTTACTTCATCAACTGCTCCTCGAGCAAACATATCTTCAACCCTTTTATTTATGCGTTCATAGAGCGCTTCTCTTTTAAATCTTAAACCAAACATTTTTATTGGTAAATCGCCCCACAATCCTTTTGCTTCTTTTTTCTTTTGTGATAACGGCACACCAGTTACGCGATATACCTCAAGAGCCCTGATAATTCTCCTTAAATCGCTAATCTTGCCGGCTGTTTCCGGGTCAACTTTTCTTAATTCTTCATGGAGATATTCTTTGCCAAAGCCTTGCGCCTGCTTCTCCAGCTCTTTGCGTAAATCTTTATCCTCGCCTACACCGCCAAATATCCCATCAAGTAAAGCTTTTACATATAAGCCGCTTCCACCACATACAATCTGCGGAATTTTTTTCTCAAAAAGGTTTCTAATTTTTTGTGCGGCTTCTGTATAATAATCAAAAACACTATAAGTATCTTTTACAGAAATGTTCCCCACAAAATGATGCGTTACTTCTTTTAACATATATTCTGGCGGCTTTGAAGTAACAGTTGAGGCTTCCTTGTAAAAAAGCATTGAATCGCAGGAAATTATTTCAGCTTTTATCTTTTTGGCGAGCTCGAAAGCAACTTCGGTTTTGCCGGTAGCAGTAGGGCCGACTATAAAAACGATATTATGCATACAATTTCGTATCAAGTAGCAGGTATCAGGTAACTCATGTTAAAAAAACCTGATACTTGTTACGTGTGAGCGCGAAGCCTCCCCGTAAGGAGGCATGTTACTCTAACTTATGGGTAAATACGCGCAGGATACCCCTGCTTGACCAATCTTCCCCAAATTTTTTCGGCTTCTTTTCTGACCTTAAATTTACCCAATCTTACTTTATATAAAGTATAGTTTTCTTTTTTCTCTTCAACAAGATAGGTATCATATTTCGCGGAAAGTTCGTTGCGCAGATTAAGAGCATTTTTCCTCGAACTAAACGCCCCCACTTGAATCGTAAAGAAATCTTCTTTTGCCTCGTCATTATCAGTAACAGCAAGCTCATTAGTTAAAGGATACTTCTCTTTAAGCAATGACAGGTATTTTTTCTTTTCATCCCACTGGCCTTCCTTTTCTGCCACTTGGGCTAATTTTAAATAAATAATCGGCCGGTAATCCGACGAAGGATATTTTTTTTCTACTTCTTTATATGAAGCTCTTGCTTTCGAAAAATCACCTTCGATAAAATATGTATCAGCAAGCTTTAGGGAGGCTTCTTGATATAAGCCTGAACGAGGATAACTCTGCATTAACGTTAAAAAATACTCCCGGCTTTGAGGGTAATTGCCCATTTTCATGTAAACCAGGCCAAGAAAGTATAAAGACTCATCTTTTGCGCTAACGCTTTTTGCCTTGGTTATAGCTTCTTCATAATCTTCGCCAAGATAACTCTTGTAAGCTTCATCAAGTGGCCCGGCAAAAACCGGCGGTAAAAGCATTGCCATAAAAGTAAAAACTAATAAAAATGATTTCATTTGTTACCTCGGGAAATTTCTTTCTGCAATTCCAATAAAATGTTATGCCTTTTTTCTTTTACTTTTTGCGGCACGTCATCTTCTAATTTCGCCGCAGCTGTGCCTGGACGGGTGGAATATTTAAAAATATAAGCCCCCATAAATCTTACTTTTTCTAAAACCTCTCTGGTGTGATTAAAATCTTCATCAGTTTCCGTAGGAAAACCAACAATAATATCCGTTCCAATAGTCCCACCAACAATAGTTTTATAGTCCTCTACCAAATCGAGATATTCCTTGCGGGTATAACCCCGGTTCATAGCTTTAAGAATTCTATCAGAACCGGATTGATATGGCAAATGTAAGTACTTAATTATTTTCTTTGATTTTGCCATTAGCTTAAATAGTTCTTTGGTGGTATTCCCCGGATGCGGAGTTAAAAAATCAATTTGCTCAACGTCATCAATTGCCTCAACCATCTCCAGCAACTCCACGAAATTTATGCTCTGACCCCTGTTCCCTGTACCCTGAACCCTGAACTTATAGTCATTCACATTCTGCCCAAGCAATGTAATTTTCGTTCTCCCCAAAGAAACATTCTTCTTAACTTCGGCAATAATATCTTTTGGCCTACGCAGACGAAGCCCGCCGCGTACATATGGTACAACACAATAAGAACAGTAATTTGAGCAGCCGGTGGAAATTACTACTTGTGCATGATTTGGTTTTTCACGGTACTCTGCGCAATAAAACTCTTCGCCCCTTTCTT
>JBAYMZ010000201.1:0-3398 GCA_041663385.1 Candidatus Omnitrophota bacterium | reverse complement strand
GTAATGTTTAGTGTTGAGCCGGTCTGGGTAATGGTCGCACTACCAGTTTCAACAGAAGCGCCCTCTGGCAAAGCAAACAAAGATAGCGGTGACAATAGCGCCCCCATCATTATCAAACTCATTGTTATTTTCTTTATATTCTTCATATGTATTATATTGGTTGCACATAAAGTTTAACATATGTTACATCAAATTACAAGGCAATTTCGCATCTATTTTAAATAGTTTTTACAGAGAAAAACAATGGGTTAGGGGGGAGATAGAAATCATCAGTTTTTACAGGGAAGCTCCCGGCATTAGGCCGAGAATCCCCTATTTTTAGAAAGTGGAACCTGTTCATCAATTAACTAAAGTGAAACATTTGTAAAATACATAAATCATTGTAAAATAAGGTTTTAGAAACTATATTGTCCACAATGAAATAAAGGGTTGGAAAACAGGTGTTTTTCGTGAATAAAAGAATTACAAAAACTACTCTAGCGAATTTATTCGCTGCATAATTACCTGGATTGCCTCTTTGGCGCTAACCCATAGAGGCTGGGAATAGTAATGTTCGTCAAGTAGGATTGGTTTATCTATTGAAATTTGTATTTTAGCGCCAAATTTAACACTATGGATCCTTGGATCCATAGCTTTATCAGTACCTGTTATTTTCACAGGTAAAATCCTGGTTTTAGTCTTTAGCGCTAAAAAGGCTGCCCCGGATTTAGCTTCTGCAGGATAATCCCCATTACTCCTACCCCCTTCAGGAAAAAACAATACTATCCTGTTTTTTAAGATCCTCTTCTGGGCCTCGATTATAGCTAAAGAACCCGCACTCGTAATACAATCGCCAGCGCTTAAGCCGGCTATTAGGCTTAAAAAGAATGTGTTTTTGTTGGCCATAAAAGACAACCTTTGAGGGAATATCTTCATTAAAATATATGGGTCAAGATGACCAATATGATTCGATATTATAATATATCCTCCGTCTTTTGGTATATTCTTAAGGCCGGTTACGGTTAGCTTGAAAAAAAACAGCCGCATAATGGCTGTGGTAAGCAATTGATAGGTTTTATAAAAAAACGGCCTAAATATAAAAAGCGGGTCACGACCATCTTCCATGAATACCTTTTCCTGTTAACAAATAGACTCTTTTAGCTAAACTTATTATATAACTTTACCGGCTCAAAACCGGTTAGAACATTCATAAACTTCATCGACCGTTATCGCCTTAAGACATTTATTATCGCGACAAATTGAAGCTCGGTGGTTATATGCCGAAAAACAAGGACTGCAGGCTAGATTCTTATATAAGATTTTTTTATTGTCTTTTAAGGGTGCGTAAAGCACTGGGGTTTCCGGGCCAAAAAGAACTATTGCATTAATAAGTGTAAGCGATGCCAAATTGGCAGCTCCACTATCATGGCTTATAAATAAAGAGGCAATATTGCAAAGCGCTATCATTTCTCGAACCGTGGTTTTCCCGATTAAATTCACGAAACGCTTATTCTGTGATAGGCAATTCATGTCAGTTAATTCCGCCGACTCTGATTTGAGGCCGATTAAAACCACAAAAACATTCTCATCCTCAAACATTCGATTAGACAGCTCTATGTAGTTTTCAATAGGCCACCTGCGTAGAAACAAATACTCTCCTACCCCGGGATTTAAAACAACGATGCGGTTTTTCCTGTCGATTAATTCATTCTCTTTTTTCAATTTATCCCATATTGCATCCAAATCTTTATTAGCTAATTCTGCTACCGGCACAATTGTTTTATAACTATCTAATGGTATTTTTAATAGTGGCGCATCACAATCATACTCGATTGCTTTTACCAGCGCTAAAAAATTTTTGCTTATATGCTGATATGGGTTATAGATAACCTTGTGAGTGTAAATCTCTGCGCGGCTAAGCCCTTCCAGGGTAAATTTATGAAATCCTATCCTTTTTCTTGCTCCGCTAAAATAGGTTAATAAGCTTGTAAAACGCGAGAAAAGCTCCATATCAATTACGGTATCTATCTTTTCTTTTCTTATCTTTTTTAAATTACGTAATACATCTAAAAGTAAAACAAAAAGATTATTATTCCTAAGCGTTATCACATTTTCCTCAGGGATAACCCCAAGCGCATAGACGCTTTCCGCGTTTTCCTTAAAAATCCAAAAATAAAACTTGGCTTCGGGGTAAGATTTTTGGGCTTCTTTTATGGCAGAATAGGCTAAAATTGCCGCGCCCATCTCAGAAAGCTCTAAAAACATTATCTTATTTGGCGGGATATTTTCTGCTTTATCCGATAGAATTTTTTCAAGTACCTCATGCAGCAAGGAGATGGCTTTACACAGCGGACGGCCAACCCAATAATCTAGCCTAAACATTACTTGCAACTTCATTGAATTTTTCCAACCGCCTGGAGGTTTTTTTGTGCCTTAATGTCATTAGGGTCTATCGCAAGGGCTTTCTCCCATAATTCTATTGCTTTTTCCTTCATGCCCATTTGAAAATAAATAAGCCCTAAATTATTATAACTGCCTGTAAATTTGGGGTCTATCGCCAGGGCTTTTTCATATTCAGCAATCGCGGCATCATTTAAGCCCTGCTTATAATACGTATTTCCTAAATTATAATATGCCCCTACAAATTTTGGATTGGCTTCTATAACTTTTTTTAATTGCGTAATTGCCTCATTAAAACGCTCTTTGGCAAGATAAATCGTCGCCAGATTGTTCCGGGTATCGTAATTATCGGGGTATTTTTCTAGAAGGCTCTTATAAGTATTAATTGCTTCTTCGTATGCGCCTTTTGCCATATACGTGTTAGCAAGGTTATACCAGGATTCCGTAAAGTCTGATTTTATTTGCAGGGCTTTTTTAAAATATTCAATCGCCTCATCGTAGCGGCCAAGCGCATAATAAGCATTCGCCAGGTTATTATTGGCCTCAAGATGAAATGGCTGCCGATTTAAAAATGTTTTATATTCATCTGCGGCTTCTTTATAACGGTTTAATTTAAGATACGTATTCCCAAGGTTAAAATAGGCCTTGATTAAATCTGGATTCAGTTTTAATGTTGTTTTAAATTCTTCGATAGCTTTATCGTAAAGGCCTTTTTCGTAATAGACATTACCAAGATTATTGTGCGAATCAGCATAACTTGGCATAGCTTCCATGGATGCTTTAAGCTGCTCCTCTGCTTCTTCGTAGCGCCCCAATTCTTGATATACGCTGCCTAAACTTGTGTGAGCCCTGACCGTTGCCGGGGGGTATTTTACACGCTCTTCCCAAAATACAAGAGGGTTTCTCCAAACTATATTGCGGGTTATCGTCGTTATGCTATATGCAAAAATAAGTAATCCTGCCAAAAACCAGGCGATTTCTTTGTAGGTTTTCAGGGAAACAACCCGCATGATCGTTAC
>JBAYMZ010000200.1:0-3399 GCA_041663385.1 Candidatus Omnitrophota bacterium | reverse complement strand
AGCTCTTGGTCTCCTGATTCCGGAGTATATGCCGTATAATTTGGCGAAACGGTTATACCTTTAAGATTCTGGCCAACACCATTACCGGCGACGATCTGGGTTTCCTCGCGGAGCTCTACGCCATAGCGCAGACGATTCTCGATGTAAGCCACAAGTGCCGGGGCATCATTGAGAATTTGACGGGAAATTTTTAACCAATGAGCGATGGTAACAACCGGCATGCTATACAACTCAAAGGTTAATGTGCTTTCGGGTTTCGTAACGCCTTCGGCAGTTTCCGCGGCGGCGTTAGTAAACAGAAGTTCGCGGGTAAACTCTACCGCATTGCTTATGGTATTACCTAAAGCAATGAGGTCGCGAACGCGAAGGGTGCGGAATGCTCCGGGAATAATCCCTGGCCGGCGATCTGCGGCTACCAGTGTATCGGAATTAGCTGCCGGGCTTCCGCTTTGTCCTGTAATCGTGTTTATTTGCGGCCTAAAACCGTTTTTCAACACGATACGGCACTTATTGCTTGCTCCGGATGCGAAAGCCTTATATGCCGGATCTTCAACAAGAATCTGGCCGAAAGATTTAGGCTGTTCTTTACCGGACATAATGTTCGCAACAAGCTTTTGCTCTAATGCGACTATTTTATCCGCGCAAACCTGCACATCTTTGGCCGCTTTTTCAGCTTTAGCCACGGCATCGGTTAAGCCTTCCTTTGTGCCCTTTTCCTGTTCTTTGATCATTGCCTTAACAGCTTCATGGGCCGCTATCTGTGAGGCCTTAAAATCTTCGAATGCTTGTTTTAACTGTTCAGGATTCATATTCTCCTCCTTTAATTTTTCATAACCTCTATTAATCCTTCCCAATCTTCCTTGTCCGCATCGCGCAGAACAGAGTCGGTGGTATCACACACACCGGCCTTTTGGAAAATTTCTTCTCTTTCTTTACGGGAAAAACCTTCGTGGGCAAGCGCCATCTCTATGGTCCGCTTGGCTTGTGCTTTTGTTTGTTTTTCAGCCTCTTTTTTTGGTGCTGTTTTGGCTTCAATTGTTTCATCAGCAAACCCCTGTTCTATGGCATCATCAGCTCCTATCCAGGTCTCGTTATCCATCATTTTGGCTATTTTTTTATCATCAATATTTGTCCTGGATGAATAAACCGACAAAAGAGACTTATCAAATTGTTCAAGGGTATCTGCCGCAGTGCGTAAATCATTTTTATTCCCCATCACAATAGCCCAGGCATTGTGAATCATCAAAAATCCTATTTTGGAAATTTTAATTTTGTCTCCGGCCATGGCAATAATTGAAGCTCCGGACGCGGCAAGCCCAAGGATATTAACGGTAACATTCCCTTTATGCTGGGCCAATAAATTATAAATTGTAGCTGACTCGAACATATCTCCGCCCGGAGAGTTGATATTTACAACAACATCTTTATCTTCTCCTATGGACCGAAGCGCCGCCGACATTCTTTTTGCCGTAAAACCTTCGCCAAAGAAATCAGATCCGATAACGTCAAAAATGTCTATAGACGCTATATTATCTTTTTTTTCTGCGGCTATTGTTTTGTCCCAACGAGAAAGTATTCCGTCTGAAATTTTATTTCTTGTGAAATTAAGGCCATCAACTTTTAACAGTAAATGTTTTTGTTTCATTTTTATTTCCTCCATTCTCGAGATATACTAATTGCTGGTCTATAAATAATTTATCTCCATTTGGATCGGGAGGCAGGCCTTCCTGTTCCCGGCATTCATTAGGGGTCATTACACCACTTCTTATTGCTACTTGATATCCTTCGTATCTTTCTTTTTCATTGCCTCTCAACAATTCATCGATATCAAAATCAGGTTCAATTGTTTCTCGTTCTGATATATCCAATAATTGTGTCTTGAGACTGTCTTTCATTTTTTCGCGATAGGGAGAAAGCCCTAATTTATACCATCCTCTGACGATTTCTGTAATTCCTGACCCCCATACCGTAGATGATGACATGTCATGGATTAAAACCGGAGGGACATCAAAGAACCGGCAAATATCCTCGAGTTGGAATTTTCTACTTTCAAGAAGCTGGACATCTTTAGGATTCATTGAATTCGCGGTAAATTTCATTCCTGCCTCAAGGACCTTTAATGCTTCCTCTGTCCCGCTTGTTATATCGTTAAATTTTTCCTTTACTTGCTTTCTTTGTTCGGGATTTAAAATTTTATCAATAGATAAATATCCGCCCTGTTTAAAGTTATTATTGGCCAGACGGTTAACGCTTTCTTCCGCACCCATCGAAATTCCTAAACTGTTGCGCGCCTGGTCTAAAGGAGAGAGCCCAACGATTCCATTGCCAAACAATTTAAGGTGCCAAATATTTTCGGCTGTATATGTATTAATTGCTCCCGATGAATAATATTTATAAGTAATGCTTCCATCAGCATTAAGAATTATTTCGACCTGCGAACTCATTAATGGCAACAAGGATATTATTTGTCCGGAAGAATCTCTGCTAATAAGAGAAAAGGCATTTCCTCTAAAAGCGAGCTGGTAATATAATGTTTCAAAAAATTCGTTTCTTGTCTGATATCTGTTTGGTTTCCAGCGCAATAATCGATATAACGAATGCGAGGTGATTATTTGTTTGCTTATGATACGGCCAGCCGCATTACGCTTGACGGAAAAAAACTGGATTGGCAAAGATGCCATTGTTTCCGCAGTCCTTCGAATACAGGCGAATGCAGCGGAAATCTGTAAAGCCGTATCGTCGGTTACGGTCTTTGTGGTCATCCGGCCGGATGTTGGTGTTAAATTCTGCGTTCCTTTATCCCTGCGAGTGCCGCTACCGGTAAAAAATCTTATAAATGACCTTAACGACAAGCGACCTCCTTAATTATCATAAAAATAAAAAAAGCCGACTCCGCCGTGCACGGAATCGGCTTTAAAATCTAATGACAGGGAGCTACCCCATCTTTTGTCTTTATTATCTCATTGCGCTGTTTACTAAATCAAGAAATACTCCCTAGTACTTGGGAAGAAATGCTTTTTCACTTCACAGTTATAGGATCATTAAGAAAATCATCAAGACTTCCCCCGTCTTCCATATCTTTACTGATCATGATTCCATTGGCCATGAATAAAGCTGTCATGTCGTCTATTTTATCAGCACTCCTTTTTTTATCAGGAGCCATATTCATATTAGCATCAGTCCTTACAACAAGGTTTGAAGCACACCAGGTCAATACCGGGTCTGATCCATGCCTGAATTTTCCTGAATAATATGTTTCTTCAAAATTTTTCATTGTCGGATGGTATGATTTAGGCCCTTGAATGAATTGAATCATTTCTATGTTTTCATTGGAAAGTTTTGCCGCCAACTGCGCTGCATTCCATTGGTCATAAGCAACCGCAATAAGAGTGAAATGCT
>JBAYMZ010000199.1:0-3400 GCA_041663385.1 Candidatus Omnitrophota bacterium | reverse complement strand
GTTCTTTGGGTTCTTTGGGTTCTTTGGGTTCTTTGGGTTCTTTGGGTTCTTTGGGTTCTTTGGGTTCTTTGGGTTCTTTGGGTTCTTTGGGTTCTTTGGGTTCTTTGGGTTCTTTGGGTTCTTCAACTGTATCTTTAATCACCGGCTTCTCAACCTCTTCTAAAACTTTAGCAGGTTCCTCCGAAACAACTTCAGGCGTTTGTTCTTGTGTTTGTTCTTGTTTGATTTCAACGATTATATTTTCTTCCGGCACTTGCGGCGGGATCATTTGGACAATTTCTTCTCGAGGAATTATCTCTTCTACTTTAGGTGTTTCTGTTATTTCTTTTTCTTCAGCGACAGGTTTTTCCAAAACCGCTTCAGGCAAAACTTCTTCTTTTGTCTCTATCTCCCTGACTTTAGTTTGAAGCTTAGCACTTATTTGATGAAGCTGGTTTTCTAAATTTGCCATATGCTCATCTTTAAGCGCGAGAATTTTTGTTTTTGTCGCGACCTCCAGCTCAAGAGCTTCAAAATTTTCCTTTAACTCTTTGTATTCATCTTTAGACACCCAATCACTATGCTCAAGTTTCATTTTTAAGCTATTTGCGGTTTTGGTCTGTTCCTGAAGCCTTGAAAGATAATCCTTTAATTTTACCCTCGAAAGCCTGATTTCTTCATCCTTGTCATTGTCTACTTTGGTAAGTTTTTCCAACTTATCAGTTAACTCTTTTATTTCCCGGTTCTGTTTAACATTATCTGAAAATTTTAAACCGAATTCTTTTTCTTTTTCTGCCAGCTTTTCTCTCAACTCACCAGACTGTTTTTTTAATTTATCGAGCTCTTCGACTTCATGCTCTTCCCATTTTTTTTGCTTTTCAGCAAGTTTTTCAAGTTCAACTTTGTGTTTTTTCCCTTCTTCAGTTTCCTTTGTTAAACTTTCTATTATTTTGTTTGCCTTCGCTAAATCTGTATCTAACCTGGCTACGGTTTCCTTAAAAGTTGTAACTCTTTCTTGCAATCGTGAGATAGTACCTTCATGGTCATGCTGCGACTTGGTTTCTTTAACTTTCTCCTTCTCATCATTACCAAAAATAACATAAAACCCAACCGCTATTCCGCTAACCGCCAGTAGACCAAGTATTAGTAGCATAAGTGTATTTATTAATTACAGATAACAGAAGAACGATGGACGATAGAAAATAGAAGGGAAAAGAAAGAAAGCAAAAAAAATGTCACCCTTCTATTCTCAATTTTCTATCTTCTCTTATCTGTTCTCTGTACTTATTAAATCATACCATATTTTTGAAGAATCTTTGAGTGTTTTTTGGAAAATTATACGAGCAGGCTGGTTTTCGCGGTTATTCGTATCTTAAGGCTTCTATCGGATCAAGACGGGAGGCTTGGCGCGCTGGCCAAAGGCCAAAAACTACTCCTACCATCAAAGAAAAAACTGTGGCGAGTACTATCGAAAACAAAGAAACTTTCACTGACCAACCGGAAACTATGCTTATTAATATCGCCGCGCCTGCGCCCAGGGCAACGCCGGACAAACCTCCGATAAATGACATTAGTATGGCTTCAATAAGGAATTGGGTCATAATATCTTTATTGTTTGCGCCGATTGCTTTACGTAAACCAATTTCACGTGTTCGTTCAGTCACCGACACAAGCATAATATTCATAATACCAATGCCGCCAACAAGAAGCGAAATCGCGGCAATCGCGCCAAGCAAAAGAGACATTGTTTGCGTGGTAGATTCAAGGGTTTTTTTAATATCGGACATATTACGAATCTGAAAAGAATCTTTCTGATCTTCAGTAATTAATCGGTGTTGTTTTATAATGATACTCCGGATCTTTTCTTCGGCAGCATTTATCGTATCAGGACTGGATGCTTCCACATAAAACGAGTCGATATATTGTTTACCAAAAACCCTATACATTGCTGTAGTTATGGGAATAATAACCGTATCATCCTGATCTTGCGGCCCGGCAGAACCTTTTTCAGGTAAAATACCTATAACCTTAAAATTAATTAAATTTATTTTTATAGTTTCACCGATAGGATTAGAATCCTCAAAAAGCTCTCTTACTACGGTAGTGCCGAGCAAAGCCACTTTGTCCCTCATTTTAACCTCTTCTTCAGTAAAAAATCTGCCAACCGTTGGTTCGGCTGAACGTAATTTTGCGTAACTTACGCTCACGCCCTCTACTTGCGTATTCCAGTTCTTGTCCGCATAAACCAATTGCACTCTGTTTCTCACCGAAGGACTGACACCGCTTATATGGTCTTTAAGCTTTTCGATCTCCTCAAGGTCCTGGAAAGTAAAACGTGTGGTTGTCCCCGATTCCAAAGACACCCCCATTGATCTTTGCGCGCCAGGCCTGACAATGAGAAGATTTGAACCCAGTGAAACCAATTGCTTTTCGATGGACTCTTTCGCGCCCTGCCCGATAGCAAGCATGGCGATTACCGCGCCAACGCCGATAAGTATTCCGAGTATTGATAAAAACGCGCGCATTTTATGCGCCAACATCGCGGAAACTGCTTGCCTAAGATAATCAAAAAATTCCATCCCTTCTTTGACTGCACTATCAGATTTTGCCAGTATACTCTTGATCAAATTTTCTGATCCTGGAGAAACGACTTCAGATCTTATCGTTTCACCGGAAACGGCCGTATCGGAAATAATCTTACCATCACGCATAGTAATGACTCTTTTTGCGTGAACAGCAATCTCGTTTTCGTGAGTCACAATAACTATAGTTTTACCTTTCTCGTTAAGCTTTTTTAAAATGGAGATTATCTCTATTTTGCTTTTTGAATCAAGATTTCCGGTAGGTTCATCGGCAAAGATTATCGGAGGATCATTAACTAAACTTCTTGCGATAGCCACTCTCTGCTGCTGGCCACCGGACATTTCATTAGGTTTATGAAACATCCTGTCTTTTAAGCCAACTTCTTCTATCTCTTGCATTGCCCTGTCTTTTAAGTGCCGTTTACCGGCGTAAATTAACGGCAACTCGGCATTTTCCAAAGCTGTCATTCTCGGCAATAAATGAAACTGTTGAAAAACAAAACCGACTAGGCGGTTCCGTACCAAAGCCAGTTCTTTGTCGGAAAGTTTTGTTACATCTTCGCCATCGAGATAATATTCTCCGGAATTAGGACGATCCAGGAGGCCAAGCACATGCATCATTGTAGACTTGCCAGAACCGGAAGCCCCCATGATAGCGATAAATTCTCCCTGAGAAATTTTCAGGGAAACTCCGCAAAGAGCATCCACCTTGATATCCCCCATCTTATAAGTCTTATACAAGTTTTTTGCTTCAATCATTTTTACGGCGGGCCACCTTTATCTTTTTTCGAACTTGGCATTTTAGGCAAAAAAGGATTACTACCGGTATTGTCATTACT
>JBAYMZ010000198.1:0-3426 GCA_041663385.1 Candidatus Omnitrophota bacterium | reverse complement strand
TCAATATTTTCCATACATTTGGACCCGAGGAATTTCTCATCCTGCGAATCAAGATATTTTGCCGCGATAATATCATCGGTATTAATATTATCGCCAAATTTATGCGCTTTTCCTTTTATGATCATTATTTCGCAACCTCATCAGGGTGAGATATCCTTCCCTTAATCGCTGAAGCTGCTGCGACAGCCGCATTCGACAAATACACAAAACTTTCCGGATGCCCCATCCTGCCGATAAAATTCCTATTTGTAGTAGCTAACGCAACCTCACCCTTATCTAATATACCCATGTGCCCGCCAAGGCATGGGCCACAAGTCGCGGGACTAACCATGCAATTTGCTTTCATGAAAATCTCAATCAGCCCTTCTTTTTCCGCCTGCCGGTAAATATCAGGGCTTGCCGGCAAAACCACCACGCGTAAGCCCGGTTTAACTTTTCTATTCTTTAATATTTTTGCCGCAATTCTTAAATCAGTGATTCTACCGTTTGTGCAGGAACCTATAACCACCTGATTAAGCACTACTTTCTTTAAAGCACTTACTGGCTTTGTATTGCTTGGTAAATGCGGGCAAGCCACCTGCGGCTCTAATTTGCTTACATCTATTTCAATAACTTGCTTGTATTTAGCATCCTTGTCAC
This sequence comes from Candidatus Omnitrophota bacterium, assembly GCA_041663385.1. Classification (GTDB taxonomy): domain Bacteria; phylum Omnitrophota; class Gorgyraeia; order Duberdicusellales; family 4484-171; genus JAJYOP01. The sequence goes on along the minus strand of JBAYMZ010000198.1, from coordinate 2,787 downwards.
TTTTTAATTCTTTAAGCGAACCTTTAAACTTAAAATTTTTACCCTGAATTTGTTTTAGATATTTTATTGTGCTCTCATCAGGCTCGACTACACCTGTTTTTCCACCAGCTTCAATCGCCATATTCGTCATCGAAAGACGGTCATCTATCCCAAGCTTCTCAATTGCCGGGCCGGCAAATTCCATAACTTTATAATGCGCGCCTTCAACGCCTATTTTTCCTATGGTGTATAGAATCAGGTCTTTCCCGCCTAACCACTTACTTAATTTTCCTTTATAAACAAACCTGATAGTTTCAGGAACTTTCAGCCAACATCTGCCTTCCTTCATCGCCGCAGCAAGATCAGTTGAACCAACACCAAAACTTGCCGAGCCAATACCGCCAAGGGTGCAGGTATGAGAATCCGCGCCAATATTAAAAGACCCGGGCTGAATAAGCCCTTTTTCAATTAAAAAAACATGCTCCACGCCGCATTCATTTATATCGTAAAAATTTTCTAATTTGTATTTTTGCGCGAAATCTCTTAAAAGTTTTACGTTATTGGCGGCTTTTAAATCCCTGGCCGGGACAAAATGATCGCAGATAAAACCTATTTTCTTTCTGTCAAACACAGAAGAAAATCCGGCTTTGACAAATTCCTTTACCGCCAACGGAGCGGTTATGTCATTACCAAAACAGAAATCAACCTTAGGATAAACAAAATCCCCAAGTTCTTTTTTGCCACTAGCCTTTAATAATATTTTTTCAATTAATGTTAAGCCCATCTTAATTTTAAAGTTTTATTTTGCCTGACTCGCCCTATTTCAATTCTTTAACAACGAGGGTAGCGTTATGCCCGCCAAAACCAAGAGAATTGGAAAGAGCGACTTTTACATCCAACTCAACCGCCTTATTCGGAGTGTAATTTAAGTCGCAATCCGGGTCTGGATTTTCGTAGTTTATAGTCGGCGGAATTATTTTTTTCTCTATAGCGAGGCATGCCACAATAAATTCTATTGCCCCTGCTGCCCCAAGAATATGTCCGGTCATTGACTTAGTCGAACTGATATGCACATTTTTTGCGTCATTTTTAAAAACCTTCTTTATCGCAAGCGTTTCAATTTTATCGTTAAGCGTTGTGCTTGTGCCATGAGCATTAATGTAAACTTTCTCCTGCGTCGAAACCCCCGCCTCTTTAAGCGCAAACTCCATGGCTTTTGACGCGCTATCCGCGCTTGGATCAGGAGCAGTTATGTGATAAGCATCCGCGGTTGCGCCGTAACCGCCGACTTCAGCAAGAATCTTTGCGCCACGCGCTTTTGCGTGTTCGTATTCTTCAAGAATTATAATACCAGCGCCTTCGGCCATGACAAAGCCATCTCTTTCTTTGTCAAACGGCCTTGATGCGCGTTCAGGCTCATCATTTCTTGTTGAAAGAGCTTTTAGAGCGCAAAAACCGCCAACACCCATTGCAGTTACTGCCGCTTCAGTTCCTCCGCAAACAATAACGTCTGCACGGCCATATTTGACTGCGCAATATGCCTCGCCGATAGCGTGAGCTCCGGATGCGCATGCGGTTACTGTGCAAAAATTTAAACCTTTTAAATGGAAATACATCGCAACCGCTCCGGCTGCTTCGTTGGTGATAAGAGTGGGGATTAGAAATGGCGATATCCTGTTCGGGCCTTTTTGCAGATAAGCGAAACATTCGCTTTCAACAATTTGCAGGCATCCTATACCTGAGCCAATTATAACTCCTGTGCGGTAAGGGTCTATCTTTTGCGTATCAAGGCCGCTGCATTTTAATGCCTCTTCAGTGGCTTTAAGCGCAAACTGAACAACTCTGGGAATTCTTTTATAATCTTTTGGCAGGACAAAGGAAGGGGCAACAAAATCCTTTACTTCTCCCGCTATTTTAGAGTCAAAGCGTTCCGGATCAAAAAGCTTAATCCTCGTAATACCGCTTTTACCCTTAATTAACGAATCCCAAAAGGATGGAACTCCTATACCTACGGGAGAAACTGCTCCGTAGCCAGTAACTACAACACGCCTTTGCATTTGAAAGAACTTTCCTTTTACTTTTTCGCTTTAGTTTCGATATATTTTATGGCTTCGCCGACGGTGGTTATCTTTTCAGCGTCTTCATCAGGAATTTCCGTGCCAAATTCTTCTTCAAGAGCCATAACCACTTCTGCTGTATCCAGGGAATCCGCTCCAAGATCATCGATGAATGAGCTTTCCGGTTTAATTTCTTCCTTTTTTACTCCCAACTGCTCAGCTATAATTTCCTTTACTTTTTCTTCAACGCTCATGATTTCCTCCTTTCTTGTTATACCACAATGTATTTAACTCTTTATTTATATAAGTGAAGCCTTCCCCAGTCTAAACCTTAAGGCTTCCTCCTAAGCAGAAATCCCAAAGAACATTCATCCCACGGGTAAAGTCCAGTGATTTCTGCGCAGGATTAAACCAAGCCGCCGTCAACCACTAAAACCTGACTAGTAATATAGTCGGCATCTGAAGATGCTAAAAAAAGAACCCCTTTTGCCACATCGCTAGGCTCACCAAACCTGCCCAGCGGAATTCTTTTAAACATCTCCTCTTTTATCTTGTCATCCAGTTTATCTGTCATAGCTGTTTTAATATATCCCGGCGCTACCGCGTTTACGGTTATGTTCCTTGAACCTACTTCCTTTGCCAAGGATTTAGTGACACCGATTAACCCTGCTTTTGAGGCAGCGTAATTAACGTGGCCGGCGTTACCCATTATACCGATTACGGAACTTATATTTACTATTTTTCCGTAACG
>JBAYMZ010000197.1:0-3432 GCA_041663385.1 Candidatus Omnitrophota bacterium | reverse complement strand
GCTTCCTCATTGTTTTTTGGAAGGAAATTAAAATGCAAATGATCTTCTCCGATATGCCCGAAATTTACATAATGAATACCTGATTCTTTAGCCTTTTCTTTATAAAAATCATACATATCCGCGAAAGCCTTATCCGGCACAGCGCAATCAACCGCGGTTTTTAGCTGTTTGTAGCTTCTTAGATATTCATTAATCGCTTGCGGTAATCTATGACGAAATTCAAAAATCTTCTCTCTTTCTTTTGGTGTATCCGCTAAAAGGCTTTTCTCCATAATTGCTCCAGCCTCCTCTATTAAGGCGGCCCATTCATCCATCAACGTATTTAAATTGTCCTGGGCTTCAACAGACTGCTCAAAATAAACAGCGCATACCGCATCAGGTACAAATGAATATTCCTCTTTAAGCATACCTAAAGAATTCTTATCGAAAAATTCCAATGACGTAGGCTTTAATGCTTTTTTTTCTTTTAAACTTTTTATTTTTGCTATAAATTCCAGGCTTTCTGTTTCTTTTTTAAAAAAAATAAGTCCGTCAAACACATTAGCCGGACTTTCCTGCAAATTAATTTTTGCGCTTGCTACCACACCAAGAGTTCCTTCACTACCAATAAATAAATCGATTAAATCCATATTATCATGCACAAAATACCCTGATTGCGATTTTATTTTCGGCGTAATATATGACGGCAATCTAAATTTAATTTTTTTTCCTTTAGCTTCAAAATCAAATAATCTTGCTTTTGAAAAAACATTTCCCCGCTTTATGACAATGATTTCTCCCGTCGGCATAACTACCTCTATTTCCGAGATGTAATTCCTGATTGATCCATAACCAAAACCGCGCACACCTGAGGCGCAAGTAGAAATTGCCCCTCCCACAAACGCAAGGCTTTCAGTAGGAGAAGCGCGTAACGCAAGATTGCATTTAGTTATACTCTCTTCGAGTTCTTTAAAAGTAACGCCGGCTTCAAGATGTACGGTTTTATTGTTTTTATCAATTTCGATAATACTTTTTAACTGCTCTATTGAAATAATTACCCCTTCCAAAGGAACGCATCCGCCGGTAGTACCGGTTCTTCCGGCAGATAATGTAAAAAGCGTCTTATGTTTGTTAAAATCCCGGATGAGGCTTACCAATTCATCCTTACTCTTTACGATATATAATGACGAAGCACTTCCGTAAAGATTAGAAGTGTCTTCAAGGTAACTTTCAAATTCGTCTTTTTTTGTTTTTATAATCATAATGCTCAAACCGAGACAATAAATTTTTATAACTTTCCTAATCTCTACAAATCTCAATAGGAATTGAGAAATTTGTTGAAATTAATAGAAATTTATTGTTTAGTATAATTTAATTAACCGACCAGGCAGGAGCTTCAACGCTGCTTTGTATTGTTACCTTAGGATTATCTATATGGTTTTCACTGGCAGTGGTATTATACATTAGCTGAAGTAAGATTTCCACAGAATTGCCGGACGGCGCTGAAGCGGTAAAATTTGTAGCCCGGTTACTTAAAACTTCTGCCGCACTTGTCCCCTCTGTTCTTGTAATTTGATTGCCAGAACGGGTATAAGTAACTGTTACGTCTGACGCGGAATCCAGCACACCATTTAAATTTGAATCTTGCTGTATCACAATAGTGCTGGGGTCTATAGCGGGACTGGCTACATTTATCGCCGGGTGATCAACATCTCCTATGGCTATGATTGTATCTTTCGCGATATGATCCATAATCAAAGCAGCCTCATTCATGACTTGTGTTTTTCTTTCGGAAGATTTAAACATTTGTCTTGAACCAAAATCAAAAGAAGTGACGCCAAGGATAATTATCCCCATAAGCGAAATTGCGATAATTAATTCCATAAGAGTAACTGCTTTATTCATAAATTTTAATTACTGAAGCCCAAAAGGGCGACGCCCCCTAAAAATGTTTTCATATATAACAGGAAAAATAATTAATTTAGGATAAGAAATGGTTACGTCAACCTGGCGATAGTCCCGAGTAATGTTGCCATCAGTAACATTCTTCACGGTATAATTAGAGTTTACCGTGCCATATTCAAAATTATCAATAAAAACAGAAGAAACATTATAGGTACCACCAGTGCTCAGTGTTCCGTTATCCCAAGTATCAGCCCTGACATCTTTATGTAAAGAATTTAGAATCCGCCGGTCAAGATTTGTTGTTGTAACGCGCTTAGTTGCGCGGGAAACATAACGCCTAACCCCCACGAATGCCGCGATAAGGCCCCCAAAAGCAATAGAAAAAATAATTAAACCCACGACAACTTCCATCAAAGTAAATCCTGTTAGGAATTTATTCCTAACAGGATCTTGTCTTATATCTGTAGATTTTCTATTCATAAGTATGGATTTCTAACAGGGTAAACCCCGTTACCAAATTTTTACATTTGGATAACGGGGTATTTTTGCCTTTACGAAATTTTTCCATTTTATCAAGGACACAAGGTCCCGGCACAAGTACATCCTGTCACTTCAGTTTCATTATGCCTTATATGATACGCTGCCAACCCTAAACCAGCACTCGGACGAGCTTCGGTACAAAATGTGGTAAAAGTTTTAGATGGAACTCTGTATATCCAAGTAGGACTTGCAGGATTCGGCAAATTCAAGCTTAACACATTATTACAAACTGAAGTGCTTGCACATACTACATAATCATTTTTTTCTACGTTGTAGACCTTTTCCGCATGCTGTATGAGCAAAAGTAAACTTTTGGCTTCTTTCGTTTTGGCATTTTCAATAGCTTTTCTGTAATTAACTAAGCCAATGGTTGCAAGAATGCCAACAAGCACAACCACCATAATTATCTCTATAAGCGTCATTGATTTCTGAAAAATTTTCATAGCTTCAAACCTATGCATACAAAACCATTAATCAGGGAGCTTCGGACAAGTACCAGAGTCGCACGCAATAGTGCCATTAGCATAATAAATTTTTAAACCATAAATAGAACCTGTTGATTTAGTCATGTTCGCTGAAGTAGCACCACAATTAGGACCACCGAAATACTTAGGGGTTGTAAAATTAATATCCAAACCACCACAAGTACTATTAGAAAGATACGCACTATTTTCTGCATAATACCTTACCTGCGCGCTTCTTACAGCGCCAAGTATTCCAAAAGCTTCCGCAGCTCTACCCCTTTCTGCCACTTGAAAAAATTGCGGAAGGCCAACCATGGCAAGAATACCAACAATGATAACTACAACAATCAGCTCCATAAGTGTAAAACCTTTTTTCATGAAACACCCTCCTTTTACTTTATATTATAATTAAAAACCCTATATTTAATTTATACCATTATCTTATTAGCACGTCAAGATTATTTACACCGCAAAGCCGCTAAAATACCGCAAAATCGCAAAAAAATCACTTTACGACTTTGCGTCTCCTTTGTGATTTAGCGGT
>JBAYMZ010000196.1:0-3437 GCA_041663385.1 Candidatus Omnitrophota bacterium | reverse complement strand
TATGCTTGGGCCATAAACTCCACGCCGAGCTTTATGAATACTTTTATCGCTGGCATCAGTAGCAAAAATTTGGAGTGGGAATCCGTCTATTTTTTGCCTTAAGCTTTCAACAAAAAGCATGGCAATAGAATACGCCTCCTCACCGCTGGAACATCCCGGAACCCACACTCTTATGCCCTCATCTTTTGCCTTACTCTTTATTATCTTGGGTATTATTGATTTTTCCAAGGCCTGGAAAACTTTCTTGTCACGGAAAAATCCAGTAACATTTATCAAAAGATCTTCATAAAGGTTTCCTGCTTCGTTTTTGCTCTCACGTAAAAACTTTACGTAATTCTTAAGATTTCCCTGTTTCGTTAGAATTATCCTGCGCGATACGCGCCTTAAAACCGTAGGATGCTTATAATAAGTAAAATCTAACCCTTTAGCGCGGCGTAATATATCAAAAATAATCTCAAAGCTTTTATTTTTGGTTATAACTGTTTTATCGATTTTGCAAAGCACAGGTGATAATATAAAGGGCTGCTTTGCAATGCGCATAAGCTCTGCGGCAATCTTTTTTGGCGAAAACACAAAATCAACGCATCCGGCGGAAATTGCGCTATGCGGCATATCATTATATTTGGCAGTTTTTGCATCCTGGGCAAAAGTAATGCCTCCTTCAGCTTTAATAGCTTCTGCCCCCAGTGTTCCATCTGTTGCTGTCCCCGATAGAATAACCCCGATGCTCCGATTGCCAAGCTCATTTGCCAGCGAGCGGAAAAAAGTATCTATGGGCATACGCTTAACATTTCCGGGCTCAAGCGCGCTAAGCATCAATTTCCCTCTATACAAAACAAGGCTGGCGTTGGATGGTTTTACATAAATATGATTGATCTCCGGAATCATACCGCTTGTTATTTCACTTACCGGCATCTTCGTTAATCTGGCAAGTAATTCCGGCAGAAGGCTTTTATACCCCGGAGCTAAATGCATTATAAAGACGAGCGCCATTTGCGGCCTATTTGATATGTTTTTAAGCAGATCTTCGAATGCTTCAAGCCCTCCGGCAGAACCACCAATGCAAACAATAGGAAAATAATTTTTTTGATGATGCGTAGGTATTTTATTTTTTTTCCGCATGTTATTTCACCTTATTACCCCGCCTCACAGAAGAGGTCGTGAAAATATCTGTAGCTTTTGCAATTGATGGTTGGTCTGACTAGATGAATATTTCTAAAGGCAGATTTAGGCTTAGCTAAATTTTCAAGGATGATAGCAGCTTTAGCTGCATATAGTATAGTTATACTAATTATTATAATAATGTCAACAAAAAATGGTGCTGGGATTTACCCATTTTTGTTATTTTTAAGGACGGATGAAACGGATGGCTACGGATGCCACGGATAAAACTTAATGGTTATCCGTGTGAATCCGCTATAATCCGTGACATCCGTCCTTAAATAATCGATGGTGCTATCAGACTTTGATTTGCCAACAATTATGGACATTGCGGTTGCGGTAGTCTTCGGGAATGGTTTTAGGGGTGATTTTGATGATTTCTTTTACGGCAATGGCCTCAAAACGCGGTTCAAAACGCTGATGATTGGTGGAAAAAAACAAATCTGATCCGGGCCGCATAACTTTTAAAACATCGCGGAGCAATTCCGGATGGTCGCGATTAATATCAAAAGATACGCCTGCCATCTGATCATTGTAAAAAGACGGCGGGTCAACTAACGCGAGATTAAAACGGCAACCTTCACGATAAGCATGCGCTAAATAATTTTGCACATCCGACTGAATCAATGTATGTCTTTTATTCAAAAGGCCATTTAATAATAAATTTTCTCTTGCCCAATCAATATATATCTTAGAACGATCAACAGTAACCGTAGTCTTTGCTCCTCCAGCTGCCGCAGCACAAGTAAATGTCCCGGTATAGGCGAATAGATTTAAAAAATCTTTATCTTTGGCAAGACTGCCAATAATAATCCGTGTGTTACGATGATCGGAAAATAAGCCCGTATCAAGAAAGTCATCTAAATTCACCCAAAACTTTAAATTCCGTTCCTGAACCTGAATCCTCTCGCCGCGAGAATCTATCTTACCGTAACGCGGGCCGGCTTGTAATTTTGTGTGGCGGCGGCGATTGTGGACTTTTTCTATCGGAACATTTAAAACCGCACCGGCAGCTTTAGCCATTTGCGGCAGATATCCCGGGCCGGTTTGCTGACGTTCATATTCCGCTACCACAAGATGCCCGGCATACCAATCAACAACTATACGTATATCCGGGCTGTCCCAATCGTAAAGCCTGAAAACATCAATCCCCTCCCGCTTAAAACGCTTAGACAGGTGCCGGAATTTTTTACGCAAGGAATTGCCAAGAATTTCTGCATGAATCTTTGCTTTTTCCGGCGTAACCAGGCCCTTAAGCGGCAATTGCACTGGCCTGGCGCTATATTCTTTATTTTGATCCATTGATTAATTTTTCCTTATTCTTACGGGTTAGCGTCTTAATTCTTTTCTCTTCCAAAAAAGCATTTTTAAAATATTTGTATTTTTTGTACCAGACAAGTTTTGCCGGAAGCCTGCCTTTTGTATATTTTGCGCCTCGGCCTGCATTATGCAGCTTAACTCTTCTTTTTATCTTTGGCGTATAACCGGTGTAATAGGTATTATCACTGCATTGTAAAATATAAACGTAATGTATACCATAACGCCGTATCTTCATTATTATAGAAGCTACCTCCCATAACAATCTACCGTACGCTACCTAGGCCAATCGCAACGTCCTACAGTTACGTTATGCGGCTTTTATAATGACTAATGTCTAAATCCGAATGACTAATTAATTCCTAATGATTCAATGTCTAATAAAAAAATTACTTAGACATTGGGCATTAGGAAATTAAACATTAATTAAGCATTAGTCATTAGTAATTCGTCATTTATCACCGTTCGTTATCGATGATAAACGATTTAAATATTATTGCCAGCAACCCATCCGGTTGAAAATGCCGCCTGCAGATTATATCCTCCGGTAGTCGCATCTACATCAATTACTTCACCGGCAAAGAATAATCCTTTAATAAGTTTTGACTCAAGAGTTTTTGGATTTATTTCTTTAGTGCTTACCCCACCTCTGGTTACGATGCCATCTCTTGCCGGCATTACACCGATTAGCGCCAAACGAAATCCGGATAAACCCGCAATAAGTTTTTTTCTTTGCAAAAGCGTCATCTGATGCGCGATTATATCAGAATTCAGGCCGCAATGCTCAAGAAACAAATCCACCATGTTTTTTGGCAGAGTATCTTTTAAGATATTTTTTATAGCCTTCGCGCAATGTTTCTTAAGTTCACACAAGATGAAAGCGTCTAACCCTTTCTGATCCAGTTCAGGCACAAAATTGATAGATAGCTCAACAATATTTTTAAGTTCCAGCGCGTCAT
>JBAYMZ010000195.1:0-3451 GCA_041663385.1 Candidatus Omnitrophota bacterium | reverse complement strand
GTCCGGAGAATGCAGAGGCCATCACGTAAAGAACGGTCAATTTTAGAAGAATAAAAACCTTAGTTTTAACGGAAAGAAGAGGTACAATTAGTCCTACAATTAGAGAAGCAGGTACTTTAAACCCTATGGGGAACTTGAAGCCTGATCAGAAATGGTCAGGCTTTTTGTTTTTTAACAAATCAGAGAGGTGAAATCATGGCAGGAACAATTAGTGGTGTTTTGACACGAATACAAACCCAACAGGGCAGGCCGCAGATGGCCAAACTTACATTAACGTGCGTGGGCGACGCTTCTGACGGAGGGTTTCCCGCGACGGTTCTTAACGATCTCCAAACGGAATATGATTTACGAGGGCTTCAACTTTATTCCATTAAAGTTATTCCAGGGTTGACCGCGCCTACCGATAGCTCCGACATTACAATCACAGATGAAGACGGAGTTGATCTTTTAGGCGCAAAGGGAACGAATCTCATTTCTGCCACACTGAAAACATGGGCGCTTTTTGGACCTTCCGGATATACCGTTTCCGCCCTGATCACAGGAGATGTCACGATAAATATCTCAAATAACATTGTCCATAGTGCGACGATAAAAATAATTATTGAATTAATTGGGGTATAGTTATGAAGAAAAAACTTCTTATTATTTTGTTTGTGCTTTTGTCTTTTGTCGGTGTTGCTTCGTCCGCCGGTTATTATGGAGGTGGTTCAGGAATATTATCCTACCTCGACATTACAAAATGGTGGAACCCCTGCAACGGCTACCTAAAATCTGACGGAACTTGCTCAACGGAGGCTGGCTCTATCGCCGCCAACGTCCCCATCGTCACCGATGATTTAACGGCTACCGGCGGCACCATCTCCGGCACGGATATCACAGTCGGAGCAGGCAAGACACTGAACGTTTCGGCGGGAACTTTTACGGTCGGTACGAATCAAATTGATATATCAAAAATCTTAGGCGGAGCGGCTACGGCTGACTTTGCAACAGATTTAAGCACAGCATCGCATCTGATTTATAAAGACGTAGGCGGAAACATAACAGATTTAACCCTTGGAAATGGACTTCAAGATTCATCTGGAACACTTCTAACTTTCGATGATGTTGTTAATTTTGACTGGAAGGGAGAGGCGGATGCCGCCGTTGCCGCAGGGTATCAAATCTGCAAATATGTGAAACTCGGTTCTACGATTACTTCTTATTCCTCTATTATGGACTTAGCAACAAATTCTGAAATAGCACTTTACAAAGGAGCCTTCAACGCAACGGTTTTACCTTCTGCTGGAATGACGGGAGCAAGCAATATTATTGCCGCAAACGTCTTGGGGATTGTCGGAACCAACGTAACAGAATGGGGAACGAATACGACTATCACAGCAGGGGAAGTTATTTGTGCGAATATCATCTCAAACGACACGGCGAAGAAAATCAATTTAACACTTCACGGTAAGAGGTAGAAAATGAGACGACTATTTTATATCTTTGTTTTCTTGCTGATTGCGTGTCCGGCGTGGGGTGCGACTAAAACCGTTTGTGCGTCGGGGTGCGATTATACTACCATTGCGGCGGCTTCTTCGGGAGCTACAGCAGGGGATACAGTAAACGTTTCAACGGGAACATATAACGAAAACAACCCTACATTTACTAAAGCCTTAACATGGGTAGCAATAGACGGGAATGGAACTGTTACAATAACCAATTCTGGAACTGGCGCATATGCGGCAACCTTTACGGGAAATAATGCCGCTATTCTAATCACAGGATTTATTTTTGATGGACTAAACGTTAAAGCATCGGCAATCTCTTTAGCGGCAAACGCACAGAATAAAACATGTGACCACTGCATCTTCCAAAATGCTACTAATCTGATAACTTTTAATGGTGGTGGAATAACAAATATTAGTAATTCAAGTTTTTTAGGTTCACCAGAATATGTTTTGTATGGTAATGTTGGAAATCTGACAGCGAATAATAACACATTCAATGTAACGGTTGGAACAGCATTCGGATATATCACCGGCGGTATAATCACATTCATAGGAAGTTCTTCTACTGTTGCGTTCAGTACTGCCGCCGCATTTTGGGATTTAAACGGCAGCAACATCACATTAAATTCTACGGGCAATATTATAAATGTGTCTGGCGGCGGAAATAAATATATCAATGGAACGAGATCGTCAAGTAGTGGTTCTGTAACGATAAGTGACACAATAACATCAAGCGCCACGTATAGTTCAAATGTATTTTATTTCAACGTGGCTGGATGGGCAATAGACTTTAATCATACGAATATTACAATCACCAACGCCGACTATACAGGAACATTATTTGCATTTATAAACCAAATAAATCCTAAAATACGAAACAGCACAATAACAATGACTGCCCCAACAAGCACCAATGCGTTTACTCCTATCGCTATTTCCTCGCTAGGAACTGATGGGACAAACGGCGGCACAGTTACCGGAGCAACCTTAACAAATAACACCATCTATTCCATAAATAAAACAGGATATATAATAAGTATCGGTTCGGAAACATCTAATGCAGGTAATAATAAATTAGATAATGCGATTCTGTCACATAACAAGATTTATGGGTACGACTATTTTTACCCGGAAGCGGGGGATGCGTCAACCCATGGTATATTTGTTGGACACAATACTGCCTATGTCATGTTCAATGATATTTATGGTGGGCCTTACGGTATCGTCCTTAAAGGGTCTGGTGCTGTTTGGGCTTCGGGGGGGGCGTTCTATAATAAAGTCATAGGTTCAAAAAATCATGCCTCCTTACTGTTCAAGGGCGTAAAAAACGTTCCAGCGTTTAACAACACCCTAGAGGCATTAAATTCAGTATATTTAATAGCAATTAATGAAAATAATTCCGGGCAAGAAGCTACCGGAATTACACTAAAAAACAATGTTGTCGTATCTTCCAACCCGAACGTATTGTTAATTGATGCCGACGCCTTAACAGGATTCTCAAGTGACAATAATTTATTTTATCGAGTAGGTGGCGACGCTATCAACTTTACAGTGGGCGGGGTAGACAAGACATTTTCTCAATGGCAAGCATTGGGGTATGATGCCAACGGACTCAATTCTGACCCACTATTCATCTCAGCAACAAATTTTCACCTTCAATCCAGTTCTCCAGCAAGAGGCACAGGCGTGAATGTTGGTTTGGTTCATTTAGACTCACCGGACATAGGGGCAGAACCGTATCTGCAATATGTTCCGTGGAGACATTAAGGAGAGGGCTAGTTGTCGCGCGAACGACACCGGAGAGGAAACCGGCCTAGCCCCGGAGAGGGTAATAAAATAATTAAAGGGGATTGTCAAATGGCAGAGTCAATTAAAATTGAATTAACAAAAGACGAGGTTCAACGGAAAACTGATTCAGAAAAGCTAACGGATTTGGTTGACATTGCCTTTGCTAATCACAAACT
>JBAYMZ010000194.1:0-3514 GCA_041663385.1 Candidatus Omnitrophota bacterium | reverse complement strand
CGCCAAGAAAACTCAATTCCTTACGCAATTCGTTTTTGATCTCCTTTGAATTCATAGCTTTGCCACCTCTTTGAATAAGTCCGTTATTATATTTTTCTCATCGGTCTGTTTTATGATTTTACCTTTTTTAAATATAACAGCTTTTTTCTTTCCGAATGCCGCGCCTATATCGGCCGCTCTTGCTTCGCCAGGCCCATTTACCACGCAGCCCATAATCGCCACACGCAATGACTTTTTCAATTGTGACTTTTGAAGCGTTTCATTGAATCTATCAACTATTTTTATCAAATCTACTTCACAACGCGAACAAGTCGGGCAAGATATAATCTCCGGGCCCTGCTTCCTTAAATCTAACGCGGCAAGTATATACTTTGCGACACGTATCTCCCAATAAGAAGGAGCAGTCAAGGATACTCTTATAATACTGCCTATTCCTTGAGATAGAAGCCCTCCTAAACCTATAGAAGATTTAACTATCCCATTTAAAAACGAACCGGTAGCAGTAATACCAAGATGCAAGGGGTAATCAAACTCTTTAGCAAAAAGTCGATTAGCGATAATTGTAACTTGAGCGTCTGCACCTTTTAATGAAACCATTATATCAAAAAATTTCTCTTTTTCTAAAATCCTTAAATAGTCACGCACAACACGCACCATTTCTTTAGCCATTTTTCGCGGCTCATTAAAACTTTTTTTAAACCCGCCGGAATTTATGCCTACTCTAATAGGTATCCTGCGTTCTTTCGCGGCACAAGCAACATAAGCCACTTCTTTCTTATTAGAAATATTTAATGGATTAAGCCTTATTCCGTCAAAGCCGTTATCAATAGCTGAAAGAGCAAAACGATAATGGAAATGAATATCCGCAACCAAAGGAACTTTTATTTCTTTTTTTAAAACAGCTGCCAGCTTGGTATCCTGTTCTTCCTTAATTGCCATGCGTAGGGCTTCCACACCTTCTTTTTCAAGCATTTTCGCTTCTTTAACAAGCGCGCCAATATCGGAATAGGGAGACTTGAGCATTCCTTTTATGCGAACAGGATATTTTCCTCCAATCTTTAAGTTTCCTAGGTTTACTGTTCTTGTCATATCTTTAAATTCAAAATTCCTAATTCTTTAATATCGAATTCCTAATTAATGTCTAATTGCCAAATGTCTAAGAAGTTTTCGGCATTAAACATTGAATCATTAGGAATTAACTAGTCATTCGGATTTAGACGTTAGACATTTCCCTTTAGAACCATTTGCCCCAAATCCTCGAACCAAACTTCATAATATCGTTATAAAACACAAAAAGCACAATCACGCCTATTATTGTGACTCCGACACGCGTAAGCAGAATATCAGTTTTTTCACTTACCGGTTTCCTGCGAATTTTTTCAATCAAAAATAAAAATATATGCCCGCCATCAAATAGCGGCAGCGGCAATAAATTAACAATAGCCAAACTAACGCTTAAAACAGCCATTAGATTAAGAATAGCCACTATCCCCAATTTTATAGTTTCAGAAGTAATATAGTAAATTCCCAAAGGCCCGGTAACCGCTTCTTTTACGGACAACGTGCCCACTATCATAAAAATAAACCCTTTTATGGTTAAAACAGTAAGGCTATAAACAGCCTCCAAAGCCTTGAACGCGCCTTGGAACAAATTATACTTCACCATTTTTACTTTTGAAGAAGCCTCTATGCCGATTATCGATACACTTTTTTTTCTGCCGAATTCATCGCCGCCTTCGGTTTTTTCTAAAGGGACAGTCAGTAAAATCTTTGCGCCTTGACGCTCAATCTCAAGCAAAACCGATGTTTTACTTTCGCGTATGCCTTGAGTCATATCAAGCCAATGCTCGACTTTTTTGCCATTTACTGATAAAATTCTGTCGCCTTCCTTTACGCCGGAAACTTGTGCGGGAAAACCCTCTTTTACCTTTCCAACAACCGGCTCAAGATACGGGAACCCCATAAGAGCTATTGCCCAAAAAAGAATAAACGCGAACACATAATTGAAAAAGGGGCCGGCAAAAACTATTTTAATTCTCGTAAGCACAGGCTTTGCAAAAAACTCATGGCTCTCGCCTTTTGATTCCAAACGATTATCGCCCGCCATTTTTACATACCCGCCAAGCGGAAAAAGGCAAATAATAAAATCCGTATTCTTGCCTTTAATGGTAAAAAGAACCGGACCAAACCCTATGGAAAATTTTTCTACTTTTACACCGCTTCTTCTTGCAATGATAAAATGCCCGAATTCATGCACAATTATTAAAATACTTAAAATGATTAAAAAAATAAAAAGGTTCATAGCTTATTTAAATACTCCTTTGTTTTTTCTCTCGCCCAACTATCCCAGGAAAAAACATCACTTTCAGTTTTTATTTTATGCGGCGTACAACACCCGAAAATACGCTCCATGACTTTAGGCATATCGATAAATTTTATTTTATTCTTTAAAAAATATTCCACCATAATCTCGTCACAAGCGTTTAAAACAGCTAATGAATTGTCACCTCTTCCTGCCGCCTCAAGAATAATCCGTAAAAGCGGAAACTTTTTTATTTCTAACGGCTCAAACGAAAGCGTAAATTTATTTTTAAAATTTCCCCGGTTTGACACTGGCAGCCTTTTTGGATAATTCAGGGCAAAGGAAATCGGTATTTTCATATCCGGCGGATACATACAGGCAAATAAGCTCGCGTCATTAAATTCAACTAACGCGTGAACATTTGACTCCCGGTGTATCACTATGCCTATATCCTTATACTCTAAGTCAAAAAAATAATGGCTCTCAATAACTTCAAAACCTTTATTTAATAAAGTAGCGCTGTCAATTGTTATACGTTTCCCCATGTTCCATGTGGGATGGTGTAAAACTTTTTTTACACTCACCCTGGCAAGCGCTTTGGCTGAATAATCCAAAAGCGGACCGCCGGACGCCGTAAGATATACTTTATTAAATTCTAAGCCGGGTTTCAAAAGCTGGAAAATTGCGTTTATTTCACTATCAACCGGAATAATTTCAGTATTAAAACATTTCGCTTTTTTAAAAACCAAACTACCGGCAGTAACAATTGATTCTTTATTTGCCAAAGCTATTCTCTTGGCATGTTCAATATTTATCATAAGCGGCTTTAACGCGTTTATACCGGAAATTGCCATAAGAGAAACATCAGAAGCTATAGAAGCAAATTCACAAAGCCCTTTCTCCCCCGCAAATATTTTTACATTTTTAGCTATGCGCGATTTTAAGGCCTGCGCCTTTTCCTAATCTGCAATGCATACATAAGAAGGCGAAAATTCTTCTGCTTGAGAACAAATTGCATCAACGCTCTGATTAGTGGAAAGGCCAAGCACTTTAAAATTAGCCCTGTTTTTTCTTATTACATCAAGGGTATTTTTCCCTATTGAACCGGTTGAACCAAAAATCATTACTTTTTTCATTATTTATTTTTTTATTTATCTATCATTTTTTAAGAACGGATGTCACGGATTATTACGGATTCATACGGATGATTTT
>JBAYMZ010000193.1:0-3525 GCA_041663385.1 Candidatus Omnitrophota bacterium | reverse complement strand
ATTCTTGAGTCTTCAGAAAGTATTTTAAACGCCTCTTCAACTGGTGTGCCCATTCTATCTGCCTGGATAAGTGTTCTTACAAATGATGTTACATCAGGTATGTCAACTCTTCTTGCCATGTCACGTAAAGCTTCAACTCTGGGTTTACCTACGTTTATCTCTTTTAAAACTAACACCAATTCCTCAATCATCGGGTTAATCTTTACCTTATCAACCACCCAGCGCACAGCCGCCATAAAATCAAGCCCGGCGCCAACGCATAAGCCCAACAAATCAATTGTTTCAGGCAAAATTCTTACTATCTGATATTTTCTTTTCTTCACTCTTGAATTTAGTATTAACTCAGGAATAAGCAAACCAACAATTCCCGCGACAGCAAGCCACAATATGTTTTTTACCCCCAGGAGATACGTTAGTAACGGAAAGATCACCAGAAGCAGCTCTTTCGCGGCTAAAAATTCTGCCGGCGAGGTTTTCCATTTCGCGAGATACAACTTGTTTTTTAGCGTTTTTTCGGTTTTTAGAATCTTTAAAAGCTGTTCGTTCATCGGCGCAAACGGGCTCAAAAATAAAGAAAACATAGATTCTGATTCTTTAACTTTTTCACCAAAGACTGAAACTGTTGATGATGGCTTTGGAAAAAGCGCAAGGAAGAAAAATACACTGCCGACAACCAAAAGAAAAAAACCTATAATATATACCATTATATTTCTATTTTACCAAAAATTACTATTAGAATAATACCCAAAACCTGAAGGCCTATCGCCACAAAAAGAAAAATCCTGCCTAACTCGTCTCTCCACATAATATCAAAATGATCCGGGCGGATTTTACGCACCACCACAAAAAATACCGGGCCAAGCATAGATATGACAATTGACTGCAGCCTTGCCTGCAGAGTGAGAGTCGTAACCATTTCACGCAATTTTATTCTGTCTCTTATGGTTTCAACGAGGCGCGAGAAAACCTTGGTTAAGTCTCCTCCGGTTTCTCTTGCGACAAGTATAGCCGAAGTAATTAAAGTCATTTCCTCTGAAGGCATCCTTTTTTCTAAACGAAGCAGTGCCTCTTCAAGAGTAACGCCTACTTTTATTTCTCTATTAAGCAGCGAAATTTCATGGCTTAAAGGCGGCGCCATTTCTTCGGAAAGTATTTCAAAAGACTGCACCAGAGTAAGGCCGCCTTTTAAACAGCTATTCATAACCATAAGCCCGTCCACAAGCTGCAAAACAAACTTTGCCCGCCTGCGCTTATCCATTATATTTATCAACCAGCTGGGGACAAGCGCGCCTACCGCAAGAAAAATAAGGCCCATCCACCATTGCCGGGTTAATATATAAGCTAACGCGCCGGCACTAAGCGCGCTTATGGGGAATAGGAATAGAAGCATCCTCTTATTCAAGAAGATGAACATTTCTTCAAATTGCGCGGAAGCCTCTTCAGCTTTCTGTTTTTGGGCTTCGTCGTATTTTCTAAGCGCGAAGGTTATGCCGTAATAAGATAAAATAAGGATGGCTGCTACAAGAAGGGCGTATCCGAAAAGTAATGGCATAATTTTATTATACTTTTTTTTGCTCGATTTTCAACCGCTAAATCTCTATTTTTTTAATTTCCAGTATTTTGCACAGCCGTAAAAGCGTTTGCAAGGTAATGTTCTTTTTTCCTTCTTCTATTTTTGAAATGTCTGGCTGTTTCATTCTTGTTCTGGAAGCCAAATCATGTTGGCTTAAATTACGATTGATTCTTGCCTCGCGAATTATTTTGCCAATTGCGACAAATGAAACTGAAGATTTCCCTGCGGGGCTTTTCATCCTTGCCTGGTGTTCGCTTAAAATCCCCTCATAGATAGTTTGCCACCAATCCCTGAATTCGGAGTTACGTTCACTTTTAGCCCAAAACGAACGCACTTTCGGCCATATTTCCAAAAAATCTTTCTTCGAAATCAAAGAAAATAATTCCTTCGGCTTATCGCAGCGAGAAAGCAAATTAATCAGACGTGCAATGAATTTAGGATGGTAGATATTATTGAAAATTTTCCTGGTTTCACTAAGAGCATCTTTGTTTAAATCCCAAAAATATTTAGAGATATCCAGTTTAGCCTGCTTCATAATTCCTCTTTTATAAATTTTTTTATCTCTTCTTCAAGATAAATAATCATCTTCCTTGCATCAAATTTCTTATCGTATATATCCAAATCTAAAAGTTCAAGCAACGCATCCTGCCGGGAAAATGTCTGATACCAATGGACAATGCCTCTTTTTATCTGATGCGATTGCTTACGCAAAAATATATGCAATTCACATATTTTTTTTGAAAGCATATATAAATCAAAAATGTCACGCGCCTTTTTACGGCCCTGCGAATGCAAGCGCCCGATATCATCTTCCATAAATTGAGTACCAGCAATTGCCATTATTTTTTGTAAATATATAGTCTCCGCACTATAGACCGGAACTTTATTAAATCTTTTAACTACTGGTTTTTCAAAAACAACATCCTCCACAAAGTCTATCTTAAGTGGCCTATCCGAACCTTTAACCGGTACGACATAAAAGCGAACTCGTGCATGGTCATTCGCCATGAATTCAGATTCAAACTTTATTGCTTTTGAATATTTTTTAAACGCGTTGACTAATTTGTTTATTTCTTTTAAAGTGTATTGTGGAGAAAAAAAATCCAAATCAACGGAAAATCTATGCTGCAAATAGTAAAGCTCAAGCGCTGTACCACCGGCGATGGCAAAGGTTTTTGTGGTATTGGAAAATATCTTTAATATCTCAAGCTGTGCCGCTCTGATCTTTTTGTCCATCACTCTATCCCCTTTTACTGTTATTATAGATTATAAGCTATATCACATATAGATTATAACCTATAAATACCTCACTTGTCAAGCCTATTTGGGAATTTTTACTATCCAACAAAAGTGTTTCAACCTGTTTTGTTGGCAAAAGACACCCCGTTATAACAACGATGCTTTTTTTATTTTTAGGGACGGATGTCACGGATTGTTACGGATTCAAACGGATAATCCCATGGATTCTATCCGTGACATCCGTAGCCATCCGTTTTTATCCGTTCTTAAATAATCATAGATTTTGTATTTGTTATCGATTGTGTTTACATAGAGCTATACAAAGATAGCTTTAAATACCCAGCCTATGTATTTTCTTGGGTAAAAAAACACCCCGTTAGACATTTGCCACTTGCAATCTTCTAACGGGGCTGTAGTGGAAAGATAAGCGACGAAAAAAGGCTTTTATTCAGATTCTTCCTGAGTAAAACTCTTTATAGCTTTCGCATCGGGTTCGTGTAAGGTTATATAATAAATGTTTAAACCATTTTCTGGCCCGGCAACCGGGCTAAGCATTATAAGCTTTCCGGGCTTGGTAAAAAAATAAGTTGTTTTTGGGCCAAGCGGCCGCTTTTCCGGAGAATACCCTTCAAGCTCGCTCATACCCTCATTTTTAAAAAGTTGCTGGTAAAATTCGATCACTTTTTCTTTGGTGTTAGCTGTGCCAAATTTAT
>JBAYMZ010000192.1:0-3538 GCA_041663385.1 Candidatus Omnitrophota bacterium | reverse complement strand
TTGTCGAAAGAATACTGAGCGGCCTCTTTAAGTATCCGCGACTTACCGATTCCGGATTCACCAAAAACCATCACCCCTTTAACACCGCCGGACGCCTCAACCTCATTAATACTCGCATGGACAATCACCATCTCTTTCTCCCTGCCAACAAATTTACGGCAAGGAATCGAATCCATCGCCACCTTCGTGCTTATTTGGTTAACATTAACTTCTTTAAAATACGCGCAATTGTTCTTTCCGCGTTTTTTCGCAAGATATAAAGCCTGATCTGCATACTCTATTAGCCCATCCAAGGTATTGGCATCCGTGGGAAATAAAGAAAACCCCATGCTTATTGTTTGCTTAATCACTTGATCGTTAAAAATAAAACTGGAAGTCCTGACTTTTTCCATTATACGTTCTGATGTTTTATAAGAAATTTCCAAACTTGTCTCGGAAAGGACAATTAAAAATTCATCACCGGCGTATCGCACAACACAATCGTTATCCCTTATTGATTTCTTTAAAATACTTGCAACATTTTTTATTACCTGGTCCCCAGCAAGATGGCCGTACGTATCATTTATCTGTTTAAAATCATCGATATCGATCATGAATATTGTTATCTTGCAACCTTTATCTTTGGCATCTTTAAAAATTTGCGGTACGAAATGGATCAAAAATGAGCGGTTATAAATCTCAACAAAGGGGTCAAAATGCTGGGGGCCTAACAATGAAGGGTCGTAAGCAATCCTTCCTCTGCTTCCGGGATTCTTTGTTTCATACATAATTTAACTATGCGCTCGCGGCGTAAGGCTTTTCTTAACCGAAACTAGATCATATTTCACCCCATGCAAATACCCGTTTAACAAAGCTACTCAATAGGGTTGTTTTAATTATAGTCTCCATGATAATAATTTCAAGTTTTATTTACGGTAATTGAAGATTTTTAAAAAAAATGTTGACATTTTAGGAATAGCTTGCTATGATTATGTTGTATTTGCATATATCTGGTATACCAAGATATACAAAAATGAGTAATAATTTTTTAACCACCAAAGACGTTCTAAAGAAAGTAAAAATTTCCCGTAACACACTTTTCCTTTGGCTCAGAAAAGGCAGAGTCCCTGAAGTTATAAGGGACAGGAACGGGCATCGCCTTTTTACTGAAAAAGACGTAAGAAATATCATTGAGTTCAAAAACACAAAAATCTCTCCAGAAAATTTAAAAAAATAATCATTAACATATGTCAATAAATCTACTTCCATCGGAAGAAAAAAATGTAGCGGCAGATCGGCAAATAATCATTCGCAAAGTTATTTGCGGCGGCCTCGTTTCCCTGGCAACCATAGTGATTATTAATATGTTCTTTGGCATTATCCTGATGAGCAGGAACGCGCAAGTTACAAAATTGGAAAAAAAATATAATATTTATCAAAACCTGCAAAAAGACATAGTTGACTTGAGAAAAAATATTGATTATCTAAATAGAGAAATCGCCCTTATCGAAGGTTTTTTTTCGAATAATTTTTCATGGTCAGGAAAGCTTTTAACTCTCGCCAAAAATATACCTCAGGAGATATGGCTCAAACGGCTTGCGATAAACAACGAAAAAGGCATACAAGTATTAAAAATTTCCGGTTCGGTGACTAATTTGGAAACCGATGAAAAACCGCTTTCGATTTTGAATAAGTTTATCGAACGCCTTAAAAAGGATAACGCCTTTTCAAAAGATTTTGAGGAAATAGCGCTTATTGACATCAGGTCTGCATCAATAAAAACCAGAGAGATTCTTGAATTCAATATGGACTTGATTGTTAAAAAATAAACTATGGCAATAGATTTTACAAAACAAAAAACGGAAAAAATACCAAAAGATGTTCTTGTCAACGCCGGCATAGCGATTGCTTCTCTAGTTCTTTTTGCAGTGCTTTGGACGTTTACCGTCAAACCTGAAAAAACAAAAATAGAAAACTTGAATGTGAAGTCTAAGACGATGTCATCCGCGACTGATAAAAAAATCGCGACTCTGCAACAGGATAAAATTGCCGCTGATACTGTCAGAAATAATCTCAGCAAAAAAATAGAACCGATAAAAAAACGGCTCACCGAAGAAATAAATGTTTCTCTGCTAATGGACAGATTCGCGCAAAACGCAAGGGAACATAAACTTACTTTTAATTATATAAAGCCCTCCTCTCCTGAAATTATACCGGTAAAAGAAAACATAAAAAAAGGCGAGCAGATAACACCCATTACCTTTAGAATGAAAAAAATTTCCGTAACCCTGGAAACAAAAGCCGGATTTTTTGATTTCTTAAATTTTCTGGCCAACACAGAATATGTGGATCAATTTTTAAAAGTAACAGATTTTGTCATGGAAAATAACCCTGAAAATAATTTTTTGCATAAAGAAAGGATTACTTTAGATGTCTATCAACTATTAAAAAACGAAGATGAAAATAAAAAGCTTTAAAACGGCGTTACTCTTTTTAGTATTATTTTGCTTATCTACTAAAATAAGCGCTTCTCAAGCAAATTTTGATTCTCAAGAAATAAGAGACCCTTTTCACATTCCTGAAGGGGTTGAAGAAATTTCCGCAGAAAATGCAACGCTTAAAATTCCGTTTGTGGTAAATTTAAAAGGAGTTATTATAGACGGCGATAAAAAATATGCGATAATGAATGATAGTATAGTAAAAGAAAAAGATCTTTGGCAGGGAATGATAATCGAAAAAATCGAAAAAGATTACATAAATGTTAACTATGAAGGAAAAAAAATACAAATCCCTCTGGTCAAGAAAGAAGGTTAAAGCGCAACTCGTTACCTTGCTTATTGTTTCATCCTTCTTTCTAAACGCTTTCGCACAGGAAAGCTCAATGTCTGTTGTGCCGCCGCCGGATGAAGTTTTGCCGCAGTCGCCTCTATCCGAGATAGACCAACCGCCATCGCCGCTGCCGGTTTCTGCTCCTGAAAAAAGTAAAACCAACGAAGAAAAAGCCACACAAACGATAAAAGTGGAAAAATCTAAGGTTTACTTGGATTTTAGAGATACGGACATAAAAGATGTGGCACGGATTCTTTCTAAAATATCCGGCGTAAGTATGCTAGTCGGCGAAAACGTAAAAGCAAAAGTTACCTTAAATATAGAAGGGGTAAGCTGGGAAAAAGCTCTTGAGCTAATACTAAAAACCTATAATCTTGGCTCGATAAAAAAGGATAATTTCATTATTATTGTTACCTACAAAGAAATTCAGGATCAACAGGATCAAATCCCCTTAACCACTAAAATTATAACGCTGAATTTTGCCAGCCTGGACGATACAAAAACATATGTAAAAAGCATGATGACCAAACGCGGAACTATTGAAACCGATAAGAAAACAAATAGCTTGATTATAACCGACACCCCGGAAACTATCGAAAGAATCTTAAAAATTACTTCCGAGCTCGACAAAAAAACACCACAAGTCCTGATTGAAGTATGGATGATCGATAAAAGCTTACTTAGCGACTGGGATTTTGGTATAGACTGGCAAGTACAAGACAAAAATTCA
>JBAYMZ010000191.1:0-3548 GCA_041663385.1 Candidatus Omnitrophota bacterium | reverse complement strand
TTCGATATTCGGCATTCTTCCTACCGATAAAATAACATTATCGAAACTATCTAAATCATAATTTTTAATATCTGAAGCCGTATCTATTTTAATGCCTTTCTTTTCTAAAAGAATCCGCAGGCGGCCGGTGATGTTTCTATCAAAAAATGGCAGGATATTTTCCTCTTTTTCAACTATTGTAACGCGTTTATTCAGACTATTTAATAAAGATGCGAATTCTATTCCGATATAACCAGCACCAACAATAAGAAAATTTTCTCCAATATTTTCCTTTAAAAAAAGATCCTCGGCAAACATAGCTTTTGGATGCGAAAATAACGGCTTCGGCCTTGACCCGGTTGCAATTATTATATTTTTCGCTTCTATTTTTTCGCCGTTAACAATTAAGGTATGCTTATCAAGAAAGGAAACGCGTGACCAAATTACTTTTATACCGGATTTTTCCAGATAATCTAGCGTGGATTTTTTTATTTTAAGAACAGTATCGTTTTTTTGTTTAAAATTGTCTGGCCAGCTTTTGGATAGTTTCGAAGAGTTTATCAGAAACTTAGCCGGGATACAGCCACGATTTATACAAGTTCCACCAAACGCGGCTTTTTCAATATCAAAAAGTACAGTTTTTAAACCATATTTTAACGCATGCTTTGCACACGCGATACCACTAGCCCCTGTTCCTATTATAGCCAAATCGTACATCTTATTTAAACCGCAGATAGTAGCTTGTTGTTGGTAGTTGGTAGTTTGTAGTTTGTGGTTTGTGGTTTGCCTAAATAGAAACCCTAGTTTTCTTTTCGACTAACTACTAGCTACAAACTACTAACTACTTTTATATGCCTAAATCTTTTAGCTGCTTAAATTCCTCTTGGGCGCTTGTGATTTTTTCTTTTTCTTCTTTGTTAAGCTCCATCTCTATTATCCTCGAAATCCCGGTTTTATTTATAACGCAAGGCAAGCCGACACAAATGTCTTTGAGGCCGTATTCTCCGGAAAGCAAAGCAGATACCGGGATAATTTCATTACTATCCTGGGCTATCGCGTTTATAAGCTTAAAAGCCGAAAAAGAAGGCGCAAAGCTTGCGCTTCTATTTTTAAGATGCCCGATAATCTCGCCGCCGCGCAAAGCAGTTTTTTCCTGTATCTTTTTTATTGCTTCTTTATTGAAAAATTTTTCCGTTGGCGTGCCTTTTATTTTTATGTGATTCTCTGAAACAATCATGGTATTATTATGCAACCCGAAAACAAAAGCATCAAGGGAAGCGGTTGATAATCCGCTTTCTTTATGAAGGATATTAAGCAATCTTGCACTATCAAGCGATGAACCCATGCCGATTACGCGATTCTTGGGAAAGCCTGTTGCCTTATGAACTATATACGTAATAATATCCATCGGGTTAGTGAGTACTATCACGATACTGTTTTTGGCATGTTTTTTAATATGAGCTGAGATGTCTCCGGCTACTTTCGCGTTTATTTTTAAAAGATCCAGCCTGCTCATGCCGTCTTTACGCGCAACCCCGGCAGTAACAACCACAATATCCGAATCTTTTATACTACAATAATCATCCGTTCCCTCTATCTTTGTGGGTGAATCAAAAAAACATCTTGAATCCTCTATGTCAAGCGAAACACCTTTGGCAAGGCCAGGGGCTATATCCACAATTGCCAGTTGGGCCGGAGCCAGGCGTGAAAAAAGATGAAAGGCCAGATTCGAGCCTACAGCTCCCGCACCAATTACAGATATTTTATTAACCATTTTAAACTTCTTTTTTTATTTCTTCTATGATCGCCTGCGCCATTTCCTTTGTGCCAACGGCGCTTGGATCATCTCTGGTAGGCTTTAAATCATAGGTTACAGATTTACCTTTTTTTATAATAGAAGTAACTGCCCTTTCCAAAATTTCGGCTTTTTTGCTTTCGCCTATATATTTTAACATAAGTACCGCCGAAAGGATTGTCGCAGTAGGATTGACTTTATTTTTTCCAGTATATTTCGGCGCCGCTCCATGAACCGGCTCAAACAAAGCTATTTGCTCGCCTATATTTGCGCCCGGAGCAATACCTAAACCTCCGATAAGCCCGGCACAAAGATCAGACACAATGTCTCCGTAAAGATTCGGCAGGACCAGAACGTCAAATTCTTTGGGGTGCAAAACCAGCTGCATCATAAGATTATCCACAATTACATCATTTGCCTGTATCTCAGGATAATGTGCGGCTATTTCCCTGAATTTGTGAAGAAAAAGGCCATCCGTGCACTTCATTATATTCGCTTTATGAATACAACTTACTTTTTTGCGATTTTCTTTTCTGGCATACTCAAAAGCAAAACGTATAATTCTTTCCGAAGCAAAAATAGATATCGGCTTAATCGTTATCGCGCTATCCTTTCTTACTTTTTTATCGCTAATGCCGTTTATGTAATCGATTAAAGCTGATGTTTTCGGCTCATTTACCGCGAATTCAACGCCGGCATAAAGGTCTTCACTATTCTCCCTAACGATAACCAGATCTGTACCGGGATATTTAGAATTTGTCCCTTCAATATAACGTGCCGGACGAAGACATGCATATAGATCTAATTCGTGGCGAAGAGCAACGTTAATTGAACGAAAACCTTTCCCTATGGGAGTGGTTATCGGGCCTTTAAGCGCAACTTTATTTCTTCTTATTGAGGCAAGAGTTGATTCGGGAAGAAGACTATTATGCTCCTTTAACGCGGGTTCACCGGCAAGGACAACATCCCAGATAATATCCACGCCTAAAGCATCAATGCAGGCGCGCGCTGCATCTGTAACCTCAAGGCCAATTCCGTCACCGGGAATTAAACTTACTCTATATGCCATATTTTGGTTACTCCAATTGAAAGTCTTTACGGGTTTTTAAATAATTTATAATGCCGCCGCAGTCAACAAGCTCTTTTCTAAAATTGTTCCACGGCATAAATTTTATTTTTTCATTGCTCGTTAAATTATCAATTATCCCCTTATCAACATCAATACGTAAATCATTGCCCTCGCTAATGACTGACGTGTCTGTCTCGATTAATGGTAATCCGATATTAAAAGCGTTACGATAAAATATCCGGGCAAAGCTTTTTGCGACAATACACACTATTCCGGCTTCTTTAATCACCCACGGAGCCTGTTCACGGGAAGAACCCATTCCAAAATTTTCTCCTGCGACAACTATAGATTTACCCGGAGTTATTTCCTTATAAAAATCAGGACGAATATCCTCAAAAAGATATTGCGATAACTTTTTCATGTCAGTTATGGCAAATTTATACCTTCCGGAAATTATCCAGTCAGTATTAATATTATCGGCGAATTTAAAAACTTTTCCTTCCAATATCATATTATTTTTTTTAGTTTTTACAGGCTTTCGAATTCAACAACGTTTCTTACCTTCATTAACGCCATTTCTTTAGTTATTACGCCTTTTTTATAAAGTTCTTTAAGATTTTTATCAATTGTATACATGCCAAATTGCCCACCCATCTGAATCATTGAAGGAATTTGAGCGACCTCTCCTTCCCTAATCAAATTTCT
>JBAYMZ010000190.1:0-3557 GCA_041663385.1 Candidatus Omnitrophota bacterium | reverse complement strand
ACATCTATAAAAGAAAATAAATTTCTTAAAGGGATATACTCTCCAAACGGAACAAGTTTTATTTTACGGTAAATACCGATAAATTCCGCGCCTTTATCAAAAAACATGGCGGCGTTATAAAAGTTATCATCTTCTGAGGTGACAACTCCGATAAGCGCGGCTCTGCCTATCTCTTTTATAAAAGTACGAAGTAAATCATAATTCGAATCGCTAACGACAAGCGGCCATGAGGCTTCCGGAAAAATAACCAACGAATCCTCAGGTGTTTTTAAAGACAATTTTTTTAATTTCTCAATGATATCGCCTTGGGCAGCTTCTTCCCATTTTAATTCCTGCGGAATATTTGGCTGTACAACCGACAAATTTATCACGCTTGTCCCTTTTAAAGTATTTAACTTAAAAGACGCATAACAAAAAATCATCAAAAAGGCCAAGGAGACTGACAGAATTTTATAAAATAAAAAGCGTTTCTTTGAAATTATTTCAAAGAATAAAACATTTACCATGACTATGACAAATGAGATAAATTTTACGCCGAACAAATCAGCTGGCTGGATAATATAGATATTATTATATTGTGAATAACCAAGATTAGCCCAGCCAAAACCGCACCAAATATTTTCTCTTAAAAATTCTAAAATTATCCAAACACAAGGGACGGCAATTATGGCGAGCGATTTTTTCAAAAAAAAGCGGCCGAATAAAAAAAACAGAATTGAGTAAAGCGAAAGGTAAATCAGAAAAATAACAAGCCCAAGCTTAGTTACATTGCCAACACAAAACATTGCAACCAAGGAATAAACAAAACCAAAAACAAAACTATAAACTATTCCTTTTTTTAGTGAACTTTTATGAAGTATGAACAATAAAGGTATGAGCGAAATCCAGGCAAGTATACTTAAAGCTTTAGCATCGAAACTCAAACCAGTCAAGATGCCGCTTGTCACCGCAAGTAATAAATGAATCATATTAAAAAGTTCCGAAAAACAAGAGATGAAGAATGAAAAACGATTTAATTATCATCCTTCGATTCATGGTTTTTAATGAATTACCTTCCGCAGCACTTTTTGTATTTTCTACCGCTGCCGCAAGGGCATGGGTCATTCCTGCCTGCTATTTTTGTGGAAACGTGAGCTTGGGGTGCGGCTGGTTTAGATTCTGCTTTTTCATCCTCTTTATGCAAAGAAGAATAGTCAGAATGAACATAGTTCTTCGGCGCTTGTTCAAAAACTCCCACGGCCTCTTCCGGAATAGCTATTTTTGTTTTAAAAACCGTGTCTACGATGTCTTCCTTAATCGCTTCAATCATCTCCTGGAATGCGGAATAAGATTCTTTTTGGTATTCAACAAGCGGTTCTTTTTGGCCATATCCTCTCAAATGTATGCCTTCTTTAAGCGAATCCATAATCAAAAGATGTTCTTTCCAGCGCGAATCAACAACCCAAAGGGCAACCGCTCTCTCCATAGCGAACATTTTTTCCTGGCCAATTTTTTCTTGTCTTTTAATATATTCATCTTTAACATATTTTTTTACAAACTCAATTGTTTCTTCTGGCCCTAAATTAACCAGTTCAGTATTTTTTAATTCTAAATCAAATTTTAATTTAATCCAATGTGAAAGCCCCAGGGTATTTTTTTCCTCCGCACAATAAATATTAACATTATTTGCTATGACTTCATCAACCATCTCAAAAATTTCATCCCTTATGTCAGATTTTTCAAGGATTTGCTTCCTTTGCTGATAGATAACCTCTCTCTGCTTATTCATAATGTTGTCGTATTCAAGAAGCTGTTTACGTATTTCAAAGTTATGCGTTTCAACTCTTTTTTGCGCGATTTCAAGAGAGCTATTAACCATCATATGTTCTATGGGCTGGTCTTCAGGAAAACCCAATTTTTCCATAATAAAATAAATTTTTTCTGAACCAAACATTCGCATTAAATCATCTTCAAGCGAAACATAAAAACGTGAAGAACCGGGGTCGCCCTGGCGGCCACAGCGGCCCCTTAACTGATTATCAATCCGCCTGGCTTCATGGCGCTGGGTTCCTATAACGTGCAAACCGCCAAGCGAAACAACCTGATTGTGCTCCTCATTAAACTTATCTTTATTTTTTTGATAAAGTTTCTCATATTCTTCTTTATAGCGCTCGCCCTGGGGATCAATTTCATTTTTTATTAAAAGATCTTTTATAAAATAATCAATATTACCGCCCAAAATTATATCAGTGCCGCGGCCGGCCATATTCGTCGCGATTGTCACCTGTCCAAGCCTTCCTGCCTGAGCTACTATGTAAGCTTCTCGCTCATGATATTTGGCATTAAGCACATTGTGGCTTACGCCTTTTTTATTTAATAGAAAAGAAAGTATTTCAGAATCTTCTATGGAAGTAGTTCCCACAAGGACCGGTTGTTTCTTTTTATAACACTCCTCGATTTCTTTAATTACCGCTTCAAACTTTCCTTTCTTGGTTTTATAAATCCTGTCCTGGTCGTTTCTTCTTATGAGCGGACGGTTCGTAGGAATAACCAAAGTATCAAGATTGTATATATGCCGGAATTCATTTGCTTCCGTATAGGCAGTACCGGTCATGCCGGCTAATTTTTTATACATCCTGAAATAATTCTGCAGGGTTATTGTAGCAAGAGTTTGGCTCTCTTCCTGAATTCTCAAGTTTTCCTTAGCTTCAATTGCCTGATGAAGGCCGTCAGACCAACGCCTGCCCGGCATAAGCCTTCCGGTAAATTCATCAACGATTAAAACCTTGCCTTCTTTGACAATATATTCTTTATCAACACGAAAAAGTTCATGCGCCCGCAAGGACTGCGTAAGATAATGAGTCCACGGATTGGAAAATTTATCAGGCGCTTCCTCGAGGCTCGCCACGTTTAAAAACCTTTCACATTTTTTTTCACCGTTTGGAAGTATATAAGCATTATTATTTTTCTCTTCAACTACCGCGTCAAAATTTGCTTCAAGCTCTTCCGGGGACATCTTTGTTTCGGTGCCGTCAGTATTCTTCATAGTGACGGTTCCATCTTTATTATCAAAACTCTGAATGACAAGCTTAACCTTTAACTGCCGCATAGCCTTGTCTGCCCGATAATATTTTTCAGTGGATAATTCCGCCGGGCCGGAAATTATAAGCGGGGTTCTCGCTTCATCAACAAGTATTGAATCGACTTCATCAACTATCGCGTAGAAGTGGCCACTTTGCACCATTTCCGGAAAACTTGAAACCATATTATCTCTGAGATAGTCAAATCCGAATTCATTATTCGTTCCGTAGGTTATATCGCAGGAATAAGCCTGGCGGCGGTCATGATTATTCATATCCTGCTGGATAACCCCGGTGGTTAGCCCTAAAAATGCATAAACAGGCCCCATCCATTCACTGTCTCTTTTGGCAAGATAATCATTAACCGTTACGACATGAACGCCTCTACCGGTAAGAGCGTTCAGGGAAGCCGCAAGTGTTGCCACAAGGGTTTTTCCTTCACCGGTAGCCATTTCAGAAATTTTATTTTTGTGCAGGGCGAGGCCGCCTAAAATTTGT
>JBAYMZ010000189.1:0-3577 GCA_041663385.1 Candidatus Omnitrophota bacterium | reverse complement strand
TTTAATTTTTTTGGCGACGCGCTTGGTTTTTATCTTTCGCTGAAGCAATCCCAGCCTACGGCTTACGCGGCGCTGATTAATACCGGCAGTGATTTTATTGTTTCGCTCTCGCCGGAACTTTTTTTCAAAAAAACCGGGAACACGATAATAACCCGGCCGATGAAAGGTTCTTTTAAAAGAGGGCTTACTCAGGAAGAGGATGAAGGCAATATAAAAACATTAGGTACTGACAAGAAAAATCAGGCAGAAAACCTGATGATTGTTGATTTATTACGTAATGACTTAGGCCGGATCGCTAAAAGAGTTTGGGTGCCGGAACTTTTCAATATTGAAAAATACAGGACTATACATCAGATGACCTCAACCGTATCCGCCCGCACTAAAGACAATGTAAAAATGAAAGATATATTTAGCGCACTTTTTCCTTCCGGCTCCGTGACCGGCGCGCCGAAAATAAAGACCATGGGAATTATAAACGAACTGGAAAAAGAATCGCGCGGTGTCTATACCGGTGCCATTGGCTATATTTCCCCTAAGAAAACCGCCTGTTTTAATGTCGCGATAAGAACCGTGCATTTAAAAGGGAATAAAGGCGAAATGGGTATTGGTGGAGGAATTGTCTATGATTCTTCCTCGGTCAAAGAATACGAAGAAGCTCTGCTGAAGGCAAAATTCCTGACAAAAAATTTCCCGGATTTTTCCCTGATTGAAACTATTCTTTTTCATGCCCCGTACGGTTATTTTTTATTGCCCGAACATTTAGAAAGGCTAAAAACTTCCTGCGCATATTTTTCTATAGCCGCTGATTTTAAAAAACTGGAAAAAGATTTAGACGCTTTAGCTAAAAAAGAAAAAGAATTCAAAGTAAGGGTACTGGTTGATTTAAGCGGCAAAATAAATATCGAAAAAAGCCCGGTAGTTAAACCGAATTATCCATTAAAGGTTATAATAAGTTCAAAAAAAATTGATCCGGAAAATATTTTTCTTTATCACAAAACCACTGAACGGAAAACTTATGAAGTAGAAAGGAATAAGGCGCTCGAAGAAGGGTTTTTTGAGGCAATTTTTCTTAATAAAAAAGGCCAGGTTACTGAAGGCGCGATCAGCAATGTTTTCGTCTTCAAAAAGGGAATTTTCTCTACCCCGCCGGTAAAATGTGGCCTTTTAAACGGAGTTTTGCGCCAATATCTTTTAAAAACCAGCGTAGTGAGGGAGAAAATCCTTTATTTACGGGATCTTTTGGCTGCTGACGAGGTGTATATAGGTAATTCTGTCAGGGGGCTCGTTAAAGTGCAAATTGCTAGGCATCTCCCAAAATTTAAAGGTATTTTTGCATAATTCTATGTAAAACAACCATAAAGAATATAAAATCTATGATTATTTAAGAACGGATTCAAACGGATTATTACGGATGTCACGGATAAAACTTAATGGTTATCCGTATGAATCCGTAACAATCCGTGACATCCGTCCTTAAAAATGAAAAAAATGGGAAAACTCAAGTTGAAATTATACTTGCTGACTTAAAAAAATAACAGTACAATCAATAATTAAATGAAAGAGCTTAATCTTAAAATCGAATCGCTGCAAAAAATTAAAAGCGATATCTATCTGCTCCGTTTGAACTCATCTTATCTTGCGACAATCGCTAAACCCGGACAATTTATCCATGTCAAAGTTGACGATAAAACCACAATCTTGCGCCGGCCGTTAAGTATTCACAAAATTGAAAAAAACCTGATCTATATACTTTTTCGCATCAGAGGACGAGGGACGAAACTGCTCTCCCAAGGCAAGAAAGGCGATGTTTTAAATGTTATTGGCCCGCTGGGTAATGGATTTGATCTCAAGTCACAGACAAATATTTTAATTGCGGGAGGAATGGGGGTCGCGCCTTTGGTTTTTCTTGCGGAAAGATTAGCGGCAGCCAAAAAAAGTAAAACAAAAAATTTGGTTTTACTTGGAGCCAAGAACAAAAAAGAAGTATTAGCGGAAAAAGAATTTAAAAAACTAGGCTTTGAAATTCAAGTTGCAACTGACGATGGCTCTCGCGGCCTTAAAGGTAATGTTGTTGGGCTTCTTAAAAAAATCCTATCAACCTATCAACTTGACAACCTATCAACCAGTCTTTACTCTTGCGGCCCCAAAGAAATGTTTTATGAAATAAAAAAAGTTTTGGAAAAGTATCCGCACATCAATGCCCAGGTTTCGTTTGAACAGTTTATGGGCTGCGGGCTTGGTGTATGTTGCGGCTGTGTCATAGAAACAAAATCTGGCTATAAAAAAGTCTGCAAAGACGGGCCGGTTTTTAATTTAAAGGATATTTAAAATAGAGGTTACGAAGGTTACGAAAGTTACGCAGGTTACGAAGGTTACAGTAAACACGAGGTTTTAAGTGTAACCTTCGTAACTTCCCGTAACATCCGTAACTTTCGTAACCTATAATACAATGGAGGTAAAAATGGAGCCATTCATTTCAATTATCGTTCCCGTAAGAAACATGGAGCGCACCATTGGCACAACTTTTAACTATCTGATGAATGTTGAGTATCCACGCGACAGAATGGAGATTATTTTTGCCGACGGCGGCTCAACTGACACCACAATTCAAATTATAAAAAATTACCAGAAAGACTATTCATGTATTAAGCTTGTTGAAATTCCAAAATGCCCGTCGCCTGGTTTTGCCAGGACAAAAGCTCTCGAAGCAGTAAAGGGTGAATTCGTATTTTTTACCGATGGCGATTGCGCGCCATGTAAAGACTGGATCTATAAAATGTTAGAAGTGTTTAAGGCAGACCCCAAAATCGGTGCGGTTGGGGGAGAGATCCTCACTCTCAAGGTAGATCCTAATAACCTGGTTGAGATTTTCTGCCAGGCATTCGGTTTTAACCGGGTATCCTGGAGGTATGGTAATTTGCAGGAAGGGTATTATCCTGATTTAAGTGATATGGCGCCAACCCAAGTTTGCGGCCACAGGGCTTACTTTTTTGTTACCGCTAATGTGGCTTACCGGAGAGAAGTAATTGATCAGAACGAAAGAAAATTTTGGGATTTACCTACGGGGGAAGATATGGATTTCGGTATCCGCGCGCGCAAAAACGGATGGAAATTTTATTTTCTACCTCAGGCTACCGTCGAACATATGCATAGAGCGGACTATAAGGCTCTGATGAAAGTTTGGAAATCATACGGAGCAGCGCATCCGACTTTAATTAACGCGCATGCTTCAAGCTATATGGAAATAATTTTCCAGTTCATCGGAAAATACCCAAATCATCCGATATTACGTATACCATCTTTTGTTAAGGGGTTTATTTATATCGGTAATTTTCACATCATGAATATTTTTGGAGCCTTGTTCTTATTGTTTTTTATTCTGCAATGGGGTTTCCCCTGCGCTTTTTGGTTCAAGTTCCTTGCCTGGCTGTGCCTTGGGATAACCGCTGTCGCAAAATTTAAATATTTCAGGACAATTTTTAATATTGAGCCTTACGATAAATGGTTTGAATTCGCGAAGATGAAATATTTCACAAACCTTTATTTCGCAATAGGCGGTCTCAAAGGTTCGTTTAAG
>JBAYMZ010000188.1:0-3591 GCA_041663385.1 Candidatus Omnitrophota bacterium | reverse complement strand
TTTTATCATAAAACAAATTTGTTCCTATACAATTTTGTAAAAAAACACCGTAAAACCACAAAGAAGGCGCAAAGTCGCAAAGCGTAAAATCACAAAAGTTTTTTTTGCGCTTTTGCGGTGTAAACCATTTAATATGTCAATATTTAAAGAGATTCCACCTACTTCCGGTTGGACGTGTCATGCGCGGGATATTTTTTCGTTATTTCGTAAGAACAAATCCGCTAATTTGGCGGAGGATTTTAAAGGCTATTTAGGTGCTGGTTATGCAGAAGTAACATACTCGGGGACCGCGGCACTATACCTTATCCTGGAATCGCTTAAAAAAATATCCACAAAACGAACAATTCTTATACCGGCTTACGTTTGTCCGCTTGTCGCGCTTGCCGCGCAAAAAGCCGGCCTCAAAGTTAAGGTTTGTGACATAAATAAAGATAATTTTGATTTTGATTATACTGCCTTTGGAGAGTTTTGTGCTCAAGGTTCTGACATATTAGCGGTTATTGTGATTCATCTTGGGGGCGTAATGATGGATTTTGACCGGATAAAATCTATAACACAAAATTATGAAATATTTATTATCGAGGATTGCGCGCAGGCTTTAGGGGCGGAGTATAAGGGTAGAAAGGCCGGTACGCTTGGTGATTTTTCTTTTTTTAGCCTTGCGCGAGGCAAAGGCCTTACGATTTATGAAGGGGGAGTTGTTGTTTCAAACAAAGAAAAATATTTTCAGGTGCTTGAAGAAACCATAAAAAGCCTTGTCAGGAAAAATTATTTATCAGAGCTATTAAAGATATTTGAGCTTTTTGGCTATTGGATTTTTTACCGGCCTTGTCTTTTTTGGTTTGTTTTTAAACTGCCGCAGGTATTTTGGAAGCAAAAGGGAAATGAGGTCAGGGCCTTTGGTGAGGAGTATGGCGTTGATTTTGATTATCACAAAGTTTCATTTTTGAGAAAATTTTTTGGCCATTTGAGTTTCTATCGTTTAGAAAAAGAAATCGACAGCCAAAGGCAAAAAGCGCTTTATTACATAAAAAATCTTTCCGGGATAAGCGGATTGAGGGCCGTCCAGGAAAATCCCGGGACAAAAGCTGTGTACCCGTTTTTGACGCTTCTTTTTGACGATATAAATAAACGAAATCTTATTTTGAAAACATTAGACAGTTATGGGCTTGGCGTTTCGATTGTTTATGTTAATGCCATATGTGATTATGGCTATTTAAAGCCAACCCTTTCTCTTGCAAGCTGTGAAAACGCGCGTGGCCTTTCAAGGCGGCAGCTTACACTTTCAACCAGCGCTTTTTTAAAAGAGCAGGATTTAGAGTTAATAGTTGAAACGATAAAGAAATTGATGAGTGAGTAAAACCGGTTATTTCCTTGTCAGGACGGAGAGCGTTTCAATGTGCGGAGTATGTGGAAAGAAGTCGTAGCCATAGGCCGCGTCTAAGTTGTACTTTTTTAGAAGTATTTTTAAATCTCTTGCTAATGTAGAGGGGTTGCAAGAAACGTAAAAAATATATTTTACAGGATTAGCGATTATATTTTTACACATTGTGTCTCCGATGCCTTTCCTTGGCGGATCAATGAGCAAAATGTCTATTTTTTCTTTTAAAACCTCTGAGATTAATTCTTCACTATAGCCTTCAAATATTTTTGTGTTAACTACCTTATTTAATTTAAGGTTTTCTTTCAAAAATACTGTATTTTGAGAAGAAGATTCCAGGCTGATTATCTTTTTCGCGTTATCGCCAAGGAGGATGCCAAAAGTTCCGATTCCGCAATACAAGTCGGCTATGGTTTCATATTCGAGGTTTCTGAGTTTTGTGCGCATGTCAGCGAGAAGCACCTTTAACATATCTACGTTTATCTGGAAAAATGATTGCGCGCCTATGCGTAATGTTTTATTATTTAATTTTTCTTCAAGGTAATTTTTACCATCTAAAATAATTTCGTCTGATTTATTATTTTCAACATAGACAACTCCTGCAAGCGGAAAATTTGCCTTAAGGGAAAGTAAGCTTTCCAGTAAAGTTTCATAGCTTTCCGGTTTTTTGCCAAAGAGGACCAAAAGCATTTCCTGGCCGGAAGCGGTTTGCTTAATTTTGGCTTCTTCGATTGAGGTTAGATTGTGTTTGTTGATTAATTCTAGCAATGAACCAAACAAGTTGTTGATTTCTTTTGAAGCAAGAAAGCATTCGTCTATTTTTATAAATTTATTATGGGTCTGGGGGTAATGGTAGGCAAGATGCGCGGTTTTATCCCAAAGTACGTTTAGGCGCAATTTGTTTCGATACCCCCATATTTTTGCAGATGGATTTATTTTGAATTCGTTGAGTTCTATTGAGAGGCTACGGCGGAATATTTCCTTTATTTGCTTCTCCTTTATGGCTAATTGTTCATTGTAATCAATATATTGATATAAAGAGCAAATTTTGTAGTGATTGCAGTGTGGAGTGGTTCTTTTGGTGGAAGCAGTGACTACTTTTATGGTTTCTGCTTCTGTATAGTTATTTTTTTCTTTGAGCGTTTTTATTTCCACAGATTCGCCGGGAAGGCCTTCGTCGGTAAAAACGATTTTATTGTTATGAAAGGCCATGCTTTTTCCCGGATAAACGATTTTTTCGATTTTTATTTCCATATAAATATTATATCAGAAAAGTTGTTTATCTGGTTGCGTTGCTTTATAATATTATTTTAGAGAAGAAAATATGAATAACTATTTTTTACCAATTTCACAGGAAGACTTAATAAAGCGCGGCTGGAAAGAGCTTGATGTAATTATTATTACTGGTGACGCTTATGTCGATCATCCGTCTTATGGCTCAGCGCTTATCGGGAGGGTCCTTGAGGCTGAAGGTTTTAAGGTAGGTATTATTGCTCAGCCGAATTGGCGAGGCTTAAATGATTTTAAAAAATTAGGCCGGCCAAGGCTTTTCTTCGCCATTACTTCCGGCAACGTTGATTCAATGGTTGCCAATTACACCGCGAATAAACGTTTAAGGACAAGCGATGATTATTCTCCTGGTTCTATACCTGGCCTTAGGCCGGACAGGGCTCTTATTGTTTACGCAAATAAAGCAAGAGAGGCCTATCGAGATTCCATAATCGTTTTAGGCGGCCTTGAGGCAAGCTTGCGCCGGCTTGCCCATTATGATTATTGGGATGATGATTTGCGCCGCTCGGTTTTGGTTGATGCAAAATCTGACATGCTTATTTATGGAATGGCGGAAACCCCGATAGTTTCGCTTGCTAAGCGGCTTGATAAAAATGAGGATATCCGTTCAATTAATGATATTAGAGGAACAGTAGTTATACGTAAAGAGTTGAGCCTCTTTAATGATTGCATGGTGATTCCATCTTTTGAGGAGGCTAAGCAGGATAAAATTAAATTTAATGAAGCCTTTAAGGAAATTTATTGCCAGATGAATCCTTACAAGGCAAAGGCCATTGCCCAAAGACATGGTGACAGGTTTGTGGTTCAACTCCCACCAGCATATCCGTTAACAACAATTGAGCTGGATAAAATTTATGGGCTTAAATTTGTCAGGAATTGGCATTCAGTATATGACAAGTCTGGCGGCATAAAGGGTTTTG
>JBAYMZ010000187.1:0-3619 GCA_041663385.1 Candidatus Omnitrophota bacterium | reverse complement strand
GACCAGACTTTTCAATTTATCGGCATTATTACTCTTGAGGGAGTAATGATAGATGTAAATACCGCGGCAACCGATTTGATTGGGGTTGATGAATCAATGTACTTGAATAAACCTTTCTGGAATACGCCCTGGTGGACACATTCTCCGGAATTGCAGAAAAAATTACGCGATGCCGTAAAAAAATCAGCCGCTGGAGAATTTGTGCGTTTTGAAGCCACTCATAAGGCAAAAGACGGGAGCCTTCATTACGTAGATTTTTCTTTAAAGCCGGTTAAGGATGAAGCCGGAGCTATTGCCTATCTGATCGCGGAAGGCCGTGACATCACTGAACGTAAAATAATGGAAGAAAAAATAGCGGCTACGGCTAAAGAATGGGAAATCACTTTTGATTCTATCTCTGATTTTGTTTCTATCCAGGACAGGGATTTAAGGTTGGTTAAGGTGAACAAGGCTTATGCGGATTTATTCAAAATGAAACCGGAAGAGCTTATTGGCAGAAAGTGTTATTCGGTTATGCACGGAACCGATGAGCCTTGTCTTGACTGCCCACATCAAACGACTATAAAAACTCAAAAAACTGCAAGGCTGGAATATTTTGAGAAACGCTTCAATCTTTATCTTGAAGCTTCTACTTCTCCTATATTTGATGCGAACAATGAAGTTGTCGGCTCGGTTCACATAGTTAAAGATATAACCGAACGCAGAAGGATTGAAGAAGCGCTTAAGGAGGCGGCAGGGCTGAAATCTTATTTTACTTCTATGGTTTCTCATGAACTGCGTACGCCGCTAACAGCTATAAAAGAGGGTATTTGTATTGTTGTAGACGGTTCTGCCGGCGAACTTAATGATGATCAGAAAGAATTATTGGATATATCAAAGCGGAATGTTGACCGTTTAGCCCGGTTAATAAATGATGTTTTAGATTATCAAAAGCTTGAAAGCGGAAAAGCGGAGCTTTATATCCAGGAAAACGATATGAACGAGATTGTTAAAGATGTGCAAGGGGCAATGGTTCCAATAGCTAAAAGGAAAGGGTTGGATATTGTTTTGGCTCTTTCTGAGAATTTACCAAAAATAAAATGTGATAAGGATAAAATTATTCAGGTATTTACCAATTTGATTAGTAACGCGATTAAATTTACGGAGAATGGCGGCATTGCAATAATTTCCAAACGAAAAGATAATGTTCTTGAGTTTATAGTTAAAGATACCGGCATCGGAGTCAAAAGCGAAGATTTGATAAAACTTTTCAAGGCATTTGAACAGCTGGCGAAAGGTAATGATAGAAAGACCGGAGGTACCGGCCTTGGGCTTGTTATTTGTAAAGAGATAATCGAGAAGCATAAAGGAAAAATCTGGGCAGAATCAGAATTTGGCAAAGGTTCAGAATTTCACATTGTGTTTCCGATTGTTGAAGGGGGAATATGATATTATGAAAAAAATTTTAGTCGTTGATGATGAGCCGGACATATTGAGAGTTGTGGCATTTAGATTAAAAAAAGCAGGCTATGAGGTTTCTACGGCGAATAATGGTAAAGCCGCTCTTGATTTTATTTCCGTTAATAAGCCGGATTTGATACTTCTCGATTTACGTATGCCGGTTATGAGCGGTGATGAGGTTTGTGCGTATATAAGAAATGATGCGGCGCTTAAGGATATACCTATAATTTTGTTAACTGCGAGCAGTGGAGCCGGTATTGTTGAGAATATAAGAGAAATAAAAGCGGATGATTATTTGATAAAGCCTTTTGATCCGGAGGTTTTATTGGAAAAAGTAAAAAAGTGGGCAAAGTAACCGGAGTATAAAACCACAGCCTAATCTGGAATCGTACCCCTCTCACCTAAAAAAAATTTGTAACCCAATAAGACAAAAAAATAATTGCAAGCTTGAATGCTGTCTATGGTATTGATTTGCTGTAATTGTTGCGGAGTTTAATTTAAAAAAAAGATTTGATAGAGGATGTTTATTGTTTTAAAAAAAAGAGAAGAGAGAGGGAAGAGGATAGAAGAAAGAACGGCTTTTTCTTCTACCCTCTAGCTCGTTAACTTATGATCGTCTTCTAATTAGTTAGTTACTTTTAGTTACTTACCTTATTAATATCTTTTTTCCCTAAAACCGCCGGAACTTCTTCCGCCGCCGCCGCCGAAGTTGTTGCTTCTCGGCTCCATTTTACGTGCTTTGTTTACTGTCATCTTTCTGCCGTTGAATTCCTGCTCGTTTAAAGCGTCAATCGCTTGCTGAGCTAATTCTTCGGTTTCAAACTCGGCAAAACCAAATCCCTTTGATCTGCCGGAGAATTTGTCAGTAATAATTTTTACTTCTTTTACGCTTATCCCTTTTGATTCGATAAGCCCTTTAAGGTCACTTTCCGTGACGCCGAATTCCAAGTTACCTATGTACAATTTCTTCTGCTCTTCCATGTGTTTTTCTCCTTTAAACTTCAAAGAATCTCGGTTAACGTCTACTTTACCCCTCTATTTTTGGCAGGGGTCCGCATAAAAGCCGTCTACGAATAGCCCCACCAATTCTTACTCTTTTTCAATGAACATAACGCTTTTGTTA
This sequence comes from Candidatus Omnitrophota bacterium, assembly GCA_041663385.1. Classification (GTDB taxonomy): domain Bacteria; phylum Omnitrophota; class Gorgyraeia; order Duberdicusellales; family 4484-171; genus JAJYOP01. Next base: position 1,056 of record JBAYMZ010000187.1, on the reverse strand, counting down.
AGTGAATTAGGAGTATAGCACAAATTTAGTTTTTGGCAAGGGAAAAGATAAGAGCTGGGTTTGGCTGTAAATTAGCGGTTAATCACTTGTAATACTAAAATTCTTTACAATATTATGAATTTGATATAATATAAAAATTATTATGAATAGAGAAAAGCCTTCAAAATACGACGGCGCGGAAAGAAGAAAGTTTAAGCGCGTAAAAGTTAATCTTGTTGTTGTCTATCGTGAAGATGATTCGTTGGATGCGCGTATTAAAGCAGACAACAAGGAACATCGAGCGGCAATAATCGATATCAGCGAAGAAGGTATGGCTGTTTTATCGGAAGTAAAAATTCCGATAACGACAATATTGCGTGTGCGGTTTAATTTAGCTGACAATAAAAAAGAAGGTATTGATTTTTACGGCGCAGAAGACATTAAGGGCAAAGTTTTATATGCTGGAGAGCTATCCAAAGGCTGCTTTCGTACAGGTATCCAATTCTATGATCTTAATGAGAATGATAGAAACCAAATAAGGAATTTTGTAGATATAGTTGAGAAGAAATATATCAGCGATGATTAACTAATATTATTAAACTACTTACGCGTATACAGTAGAGCTTTCTTTTAAAAAAAATCCGCGTTGGAGGGCAAATGTTAGTCGTTGCCGGAGATTCCCAGCTAAACTTCATAACCTTTGTAGTTTTTAAAAAACATAAAATCAGGGAGGGTGGACATGCAAAATAAAATGAAAGTTTTTGCAATAGCAATGTTTGTTTTATTTCTAATTGTTCCGGTTTTGTTTTCCGGGGTTGTTTTTAGCCGTTCTAATACCGCCGATAGTCCTGAGGCTCCGCGTTTGGTTTATCCGATAGATCCGGAAGTCAAGATAGCCGGAGATTTTTTAGAATTTAAATGGCAGCATGCGAGTATCGGTGTAGACCATTATGAATTTATACTTTATAAAGGCGGGGGGCCAAGCGGTGAAACAATTGTTATAAAAAAATTGCCTTTTAACGTTTCTTCAGTGCAGGTTCCGGCAAGTTCATTTGAAGATAATCAAACCTACACCTG
>JBAYMZ010000186.1:0-3666 GCA_041663385.1 Candidatus Omnitrophota bacterium | reverse complement strand
CTTATTCACCGATTTTTCATCGGCTTGTGATTTGAGAAGAAGGGCTATAAAATTTTTCCTATATTCTTTAAGGTCGATTATATCGTTCATAAGTGATTCAATCGCCGCGTCAATCTCAGGCGTAGAACTTGCAAACTGCCCTTTATCGCGCGTTTCACATCTTTCAGATGTTTGATTTTTTGCTGATTCAAAAATATTTTTTTCCAAATTTTTCCTCCACCGTCGCAAATGTTTTTTATTGTTGTATGATGTCGAAGTTGAAGTAGAAAGGAGTTGAAGAAGTCGTAGAAATCTTTTCCTCTCTCTTGGTGGGGCAGCCTTTCGGCTCTCCGGATAATTTCACCTGTGCACATTTCATAATAGTGTATTATTTGCGGCCCCTGGTGCTGTCGTGCGCTTTGACAGCCCCACCAAGAGAGAGGTTAACCAGTCTTTTTAAGTCGGCGTTTCTCAATTACCTGATCCCGAATTCGGGCGGCAAGTTCAAGATTGTTGCGGGTAGTTATATTTTGTTTTTGTTTAGCTTTCTCAATTTCTTGACTTCGCCAATTAATAAGTTCAGATAGTGTTATTTTTAGTCCATTGAAAGGAAAAAAGGGTATTTTACGTTTTTTCCAATTATGATACAAGTATTCTTTTGTTACTGAGAGGAAGTCGGCGGCTTCATCAATCGTTATTGTTTTATCGTTAGCCTCGCAGGAATTTGAATTTTTTGAATTTAAATTCAATGTCGCTGTCCTCCTTTCGGTTGTGGATGTGGTAATTTATGCGACTTTAGGATCGTCGGTTATTGGATTCGGAAATAACTCTGTGATTGTCGTTCCCAATGCTTCAGCCAGTTTTTGAGCGCGGGGGATAGGAGGTGTTACTTCTCCGATTTCATATCGCGCTATAAGTGATTGATCAATAGAAGTCTTATTTTGTAAGTCGGATTGACTCAATCCTAATTTTTCACGATATTCTTTTATTTTATTATCCATAATCTATGCACCTCTTGCATAGATTATAATGTAAATCGTGCATAGTGTCAAGTAGGTAGTAAATTTTTTTTAGGAGAATATTCATAACGTGCATTATGATATTTTTTGTGAAAACTTAAGGCGTGGACGAGAAGAATCTAATTTATCTCGTGAAAAGTTAGGGAAAAAAATCGGTAAAGATTCTTCTGTTATTTTTCGTTTATCAGTGAGCTCCGCCGAAAAGAAATATCAAATAAACTTGGTATCCGGCTGCCGGAGGAAATCCCCAACCTCCGTACGGCAATAGATAAATTTTTTGAGGCGCAAGAAGTTAACATTAAAGTTAACACTTTAACCAGGTATCACTTGTCCGCCGATCACCTTCTTAATTATTTTGGTGATGATTGCAATGTCCTGGACATCACGCCATTTGAAATTGAAAAATATAAAAAATCCCGGATTGAAGGCGGCAAAAAAATAAAAAGCGGAACGGGCGATAATATAAAATTCCGGCGGGAAGACTTGCGCCCAGCAACGATTAATCGTGATATACAATTTCTACGAAACGTTTTTAACCGGCTGATAGAGTGGGGGAATGTTGAGAGCAACCCGGTCCAAAAAGTTAAAATGCTCAAGGAGGATAACGTAACGGATAAAGTCCTCACACTCGACGAGATTAAAACTTTCCTTGATAAATGTAAAAACATACCATATTTACACCTTGCGGTTAACATTGCCGCCCACACCGGCATGAGAGCAAGTGAGGTTTTAAACCTGCATATCCCCGATGATTCCATAACCATCGAAGAATACAGTCGTCTATCAATGCGTAAAGGGCATAAGGTTAATTTTATTGATTTAACAACGGACGAGTTTATTTTAAACGATGTAAAAACAAGTAACCCGCGAAAGGTTCCGATGTTACCAGACATTAAAAACGAAATTCTTCAATATATTAAATCGGCTCATCGTGCTGCCGGAGGAAGGCTTTTCGAGGTTAAAGAAATGCGTAAAACAATGGAGGCAACACGCAAGGCGGCAAAAATAAATAAAAAAGTGTCATGGATTTCCTTTCGGCAGTCGTTTATGACCGAATGCGGCAGGCTTGGTTATCCCCGTGAGTTAATTCAGTCGTTTGTCGGGCAGGTTTCGGAGTCGGTTTTCAGCCGGTATTTCCATCCGACGGAGAAAGCGAAAAAAGAAGTCGCGCAAAAAATTGCGTCAGTTATGCGGCACAAAGAAAATAAAAAGTGAAAAATCCTTATATTATCAGTGTTTATGTCAACAGAAAGAAGTTCTCCAAAACCGTAGGTCGCGGGTTCAAATCCTGCTGCCCCTGCTGAAAGAAAGCCTTGAAACTAAGCGTTTTGGGGCTTTTTTATATGTAAAATATTTTTATAAATTTTGCTCTTTTTTGTCATTTTTTGGTATCACTTTTCATTTTTCTGCGGCACTTATGCGGCAGTTATAATTGATTTTTTCACCCCAAAAACAAAACCGCCCGGAGGCGGCCTTGTTTTGGTATTTTATTCATCTTCTTCAGGGCGTTTCCATTTTCTTTTCAGATAATCATTGACAGCCTCGTCAACGATTGCCTTGACGGTTATGCCGCGCTCTGCGGCAAGGATTCTCAGTAGGCGATGGGTTTCATCGTCTATTTTTGTGGTTTTTTGGTTATTTTTATTCATATTTTGCTCCTTTAATATTAATCATCAAGATGGGCCAAATATTCTAATATTTGGTTATTCTCTAAGTTATCTGCCATCTTATGCAGATAACCGTAGTCCATCTCTCCCCCGTAAAAAGTTCCGGACTGCCTGGCATGGACTATGTCCATGCATGCCCGGTCCTTCTGGATAATTTTTTTTAAGCTCTCCAGGTCCCCTACCTGGACGGCCTTTTTTGCGTCATAATAACGGCGCAAAAAATCCCTATCTTTACAATTTTCAAGATTTTTCATTTTTTTCTCCTTCAGATTTTAAGCCTCCCGGCCATTAATTTTGGGGCTTAACAGCCTCCCGAAACCCTCGTCAATGAAGGTTTCGGGAGGAGGCTATTCCTCCGTCCAGTTTGACAGCCAGGTTTCCTGGCCGTCCTCATCAATATAGTAAAGACCTGTGAGGTATTCACCGAGGCTGTCGCTCTCATCGAGCGCCAGTCCTTCTTTTTTTATGGCGGCCATCGCCGCCACCTCGTCCGTGAACATCTCCGTCCGCCCGTTGGCGGAACCTGGATAAAATCTTACTTTATAATTTTCTGCCATCTTTTTTCTCCTTTGCGTTTTACGCCCGCCGGCGATTAATTTTTCCGTCTTCCGATATTTCTCCCCGCCGGACATTATATTGCCCATGTAACCGGGACCGGCTTTAACCGGCTTCCAGCGGGGAGGTTCCGCCAGCCACAGGTTAGCGCGTTTCCACGTGCCTGCGCCTTTTTAATTTTTATACCGGAGGGCGTCTCCGGTTTTATTTTGTTTCCGTCCCCGTAAGGTGTTTATGGTAAATAGTGCAGGGTGGACAACCCTGCGATATTTGCCTGCCGCCAAGCAAATTCGGCCGCACGTGCGGCGTCTATCTGGTAGACGCCCATAAGGGCATCCACCAAGAGGTCTATCTTGTCTTGGTTGAGGGTCTTCGCCACCCTCATTATTTTTTTTATATAGTCTTTGTTCATTTTTTCTCCTTCGCGCTTTAAGCCCGCCGGCTAT
>JBAYMZ010000185.1:0-3712 GCA_041663385.1 Candidatus Omnitrophota bacterium | reverse complement strand
TTTTTTGGCTTTAGAAATACAAAGTCCTGCTATTTTACAGAACTTGCACAAGGTTAGATATGTTACTTTTTAAGAAAGGTAAGCAATGCTTGGATTATTTGAATCGGTTTAGGTGGGCACCCTTGAATATGCAGGGTAACCGGAAGAATTTTTTCCACTCCGGCTTTAACATAATAAGCTTCTTTAAAAATACCTCCGTCAAGCGCGCAATCCCCAAGAGTAATGACAAATTTTGGTTGGGGCATGGCATCGTAAGTTTTCTGTAAGGCTAGCGCCATATTTTTGGAAACCGGGCCGGTCACAAGCAAACAGTCTGCGTGGCGCGGTGAAGCAACAAAATTTATTCCGAATCTCTGGATATCATAAATCGGATTGGTTGTTGCGATAATTTCCGATTCGCAGGCCCCGCAAGAACCAGTATCCACTTCCCGGATATGCAATGACCGGCCAAATTTCTTACGGATTAATTCCTGTAATTCCAAACCGGCGGCTTCGAATTCCGAATCGACGAATTCACGCCTGCGTAAGGGTTCGAAATCAACAGATTTAGTAACAATGCCTTTTAATAACCGGTTTTTAAAAATGTTTAGCATAATTTTAATTATAAATCATTTCCCGAATAAGACAGATCAAAACTCTTATTGCAAAGTGGAAAATCGGGAATAATTTCTCCAAACACGCAATAAGAAAGCCCCTGCCAGTTATGAAATGACGGATCCACTATCTTACACCGGTTGATTATCCCGTTTTTATCTAACCTTAGCCAATAAAGTACCGGCCCGCGCCAGCCTTCAACGTAACCCAAAGCAAAACCTTCTTTTAATACAGGTTTTGCCAAAACCTCATCTTTAGAACAATCTAAAATTTTAATAAACTCTTCTATCAAACGTAGCGATTCATCAAACTCAAACATTCGCATATTGAGCCTGGCTAAAGCATCGCCGGTGTCCTGTCTTATAAGATTAAATTTAACTTTAGCATATACACCCGGAAAATCTTTTCTTAAATCAGCGGATATTCCTGAAGCTCGCGCGGCTAGGCCAACCACCCCGAAATCATCGGCAGTCTTTTTCCTTAATATTCCTGTGCCATCAACCCTATCCATAAAAGATGAGCTGGAAAGTAATATTTTTCTTACTTCGTTAAAATCTTTTGCAATTTGTTTTAAAGAATCTAAAATTAATGTTTTTTTGTTTTTGTCTAACTTTTGACGCGTGCCGCCAATTTCGTTAACCCCTTTTAAATAACGGCTGCCGGTAATTGCTTCGTTTAATTGCAATATTGCCTCTTTAATCAGTGAGGCATAAGCTGAAGGAAAACTAAAACCGACGTCTATGGCAATTCCTCCAATACCGCTTGCATGATTATACATCCGCTCAAGCTCTAAAAGGATTGCGCGGACAATCAGGGAATCGTCCGGCACAGAGATACGGCAGATTTTTTCAATTGCCTGGCAAAAGCTCAAGGTATGCGCAAAAGAAGAATCTCCGCTGACACACTCCGCAATCTTTGTTGCGGAAACGGCATTTTTTCCTTCGAAAAGTTTTTCTATTCCTTTATGAGTAAACCCAAGCCTGAGTTCTAAATTTATAATCGGCTCACCGGCCACGTTAAAACGAAAATGCCCCGGACCGATAATACCAGCATGCACCGGACCAACCGGAACTTCAAAAATACCCTCGCCCTCTACTTTGTTAAAAACATATTCGCTAAGTGCATTCTTTTCTGCAGAAATTTCTTTAAAATCTTTCCTTAAAGGATACCACCCTTTTGGCCAAACTTCGTCATGTAAATGCAACCGGCGCACGTCCGGGTTTCCATCAGGCTCTATACCGAACATTTCTTTAATTTCCCGCTCAAATAAAGCCGCCGAGAAAATCTCTTTTGCCAGAGAATTAAATTTTGCGGTTTCAGCAGAAATTTCTGTCGATACAAAAAACCATTTTTTATATTTTGCGCTCTCAAAAACGCAATTTATGACAAACACGCTCCTTTCCAAACGCTCATCCTGCGCAAAAAGCGCGGCTATCGGAGCGTGTAATAGTTTATGCAAATTAACGCAAGTTTTTTTGAAATCGTCTTCTCTCACAAAGACATAAACCTCGTCAGCATAATTCTCTGTCGTTTTAAGCGGGCAAAGCCCGTATTTTTCCTGTAGTTCTTTTAAAATTATTTTGTAGTCCATTTTAACTTTTACTCACTATTTTTATTGATTCTACAATAAGTGTATTTAAAAACGCCGGCACCTTTATTCCCACCGAACAAATAAAAATAACCAAAAATATAAAAGCTAATTTTGTTCCAAGCGTCTCTTTGGCCACAGGCATTTCTTGCGGTCTTTTGCCAAACAAAACCCGGCATAGATGAAATATTATGGCGCAAAATATTATAGTAATAAAGAAAAGATACAGCCCTGTCACAAGATACGACCCCTTGATGAATCCACCGATAGCGATAAAAATTTCGCTGAAAAAAATAGAAAACGGAGGCATGCCCGCAACAGCAAACATGCCAAGTATAAGCATAAACCCGGTAAAAGGCATCGCGCTGATCACGCCGCGAATTGAACGCATATTGTCTTTCTTATATCTTTTAACCACAAGGCCTGAGCCAAAAAACATAATCGATTTTGTAACCGCGTGGTTAAATATATGCAGGAATGCGCCGTATAACGCAAGATATGAGCCCAATCCAAAACCTAAAATAATTATACCAATATGTTCGATACTGCTGTAAGCAAAAAATCTCTTTATATGTTTTTGCACCAAAAGAAAACCGCAGGCTATAGCAAGAGAAAGCAAACCAAATAAAATAAAAAGCTTTGCGGAGTATTGCGTTCCAACGCAGATATTGGTAATTACCATAAAGCGCAATATCGCATAGATAGCAGTTTTTAAAAGCACCCCGGAAAGCATCGCGGAAACCGGAGAAATCGCCTGACTGTGCGCGTCAGGAAGCCAGGTATGCATCGGCGCAAGGCCGGCTTTGGTGCCGTAGCCAACAAGAATAAATAAAAACGCAACTTTTACTATATTTATATTTAAGCTTTTAGCTTGAGCAACAATGTCTGTCCAATTAAGGCTTCTTATCCCGGCATGTGTTGAAGCAGTGTAATAAAAAATAATTGTGCCGAACAAGGCAAGAATTATGCCAACAGAACAAATAATAATATATTTCCAGGCAGCCTCAAGTGAAGCTTTGCTATTATAAAAACCAACCAAAAAAGCCGAAGCCAGCGTGGTTAACTCAATGCCTACCCAGACCATGCCCAAATTATTTACTACCGGAACAAAAAACATCGAAAGCGAAAAAAGATTAAAAAGCAGGTAGTAACTTCTTGCTTTCCTTTCTGAAATCGCTCCGGCCTCTACGTCTTTTGCAACATAGTCTATGGAAAAAAGCGCGGCAGCAAAACTAACCACGGAAATCGTAACAAGAAAAAGCATAGAAAGGGCGTCGACATAGAAAAAATTAAAAATCGCAAACGGCTGCTTAAAATTAAAAGCCAGGCTAAACGTAGCGGCTAATATCACAAAATACCCCAACGCATTAAGCCGGCCAAGCGTCCGGATATTTTTAATCCCGAATGCCCCTATCATAATCAATAAAGGAATAAAGAAAAAATAAAATATCTGCATTGTTTTTTATTTTATAACTTAGCAACCTATCAACATATCAACTTAAAAACTAAATCAACCCCTTAAGTTATCCA
>JBAYMZ010000184.1:0-3729 GCA_041663385.1 Candidatus Omnitrophota bacterium | reverse complement strand
GCTGCGGCAGGATACCCCAAGACTTTAGATCTTGAAGTTGCACTGAGGGCTCCACCAGCCACGGAAGAGGTAACCCCAATACATCCTGCCGCAGCCGATTATCGTTTGATTGTTGTTTGGATTTAGTTGCAGAGTGAGAATTTATAGCTTTATTTAGCGGCACTCCGGTTTCACGCATAGCCTGTTCTATTAATTCAACGCTATTAATTGCTTTTTTAAAATCCTCTTTCTTTAAAACTTTAAATCTACCAGCCATCTCAGAAGGGCCCCATCCTCTGCCGAATTGCGAAGTTACATCAGAGGTTCGCGGAAAAAGAAAAACAACATACTGATTGTTATCGATAGTAAAAAATGCATCAATATTTCCGGCAGGATACCCTTTGGCAATATAATTTAAAACTGCCTCATGCGTTGCATCTTCTACAACATACTGGCTTTTGCCTTTTATAACTGTATTTTTTACCGGCCATGGTGATACGCGGCCAACTAAACCATCTTTTATCACCTTTATTACTTTAACAGGCTGTTTTATTATCGGAAACTGCACGAAGGCACCCTGGAAATGAAAATGTTCGGGGATAGAACGGGCAAGGCTGTTAAGAACTAAGGTAACGCCTTTTGCTCTTTTTACAAAATTAAGTGCATTGTGTACTACATTTTTTGAATCAATAAGCTCAGTAGCCTTACCGTCGTGTGCGCGGGCAGCAACCACAAAACAATGTTCTTTTGCCCAAGCAAAAGGATGAATCAAAAGACGATATTTTCCCCAGTTGAATTTTTTCTGAATAAACGGCAAATGTTCAGAACATAATAAACATTTTTCTTTTTCATGCCTGGTTAAATCCAGATAAATCCGTTTCACCAATAAAGCAATTGTATCAATACCGTATTTTCCAATAAGCTGCGGCAGGTGTTTTAACATATCGAAAATATTTTTCGGCTCTGCTGAAGTATCTACGCCTTTCTGGTATAAACGCGAATCGCGATGGGCAAGATAAATTACTTCGTATTTGCCTGAGGTTGCGGTTTCAATTTTATTAAGCATTCCTTCGTTAATAAAACTTATCTTTCGCTGCTGATAGGACATTGCCTTTATCACATCGCCAAGAGTATAAATTCTCAGCCAGGATAATAAATGAAGTAAGGTACCGAAGCTAAATGAATCAAGCCTTCCGGACAACTTGTGGTGCCAATAAATTTTTCCGTAGATAGCATTAGAGGCGACTAATATATTTTTTCTCTGCGCATTTTGCGGTAAACGATTTCTTCCTTTATTTTTATAAGTACGCGTTAATGGTTCTATTTTAAACCGCTGGACGTATTTCGGCAAAACCGGTGGCGTGCCGCCAAATTTTTCTAAAACAGGTTCACCGGCAGTAAATGCATTAGCTTTAAAATTAAAAAGCCGCGCCCTGCGTAAAGCTAACCATTTATATACAGGTAGAATTTTTTGCGAAATACCTTTTAATAACCAGCCCTGCAACCGGCTCTCTTTTAAATTATCCGTGCTGGCAAACGCATTAAAATCACCTGCCCACGGAGAAGCATACTCAAGATAAAAAATACTATCCTGTTTTTCTTCCGTTATCATCTTTGCTGCTGCGCGCCAATAGTCCCTTACTAAAATATGCGTAGGATGATTATCAGATTCTTCCGGATTACAAAGAATAAATGCCTCACGGTTTGACTCTTTATGGCCTTTATAGGCCTCGCGTAGCTTTTGCGCAATCAACTCTTCCTCTTCACGCTGCAGCCGCTGTTTATTCTCTTTTGACATACGTTTATCTTTTTTATAAAAATAGAACGGCAAACCAAGGCCAAAAGGAGTTTCCGGATGCTTGAGAAACTCAGTATGTATACCTAAAGCAGCTGCCCCGGCTAATGTTTCTTTGCGACGTATTTCTGTTTTAGTAAGATAATCATCATCCCTGACACCTTTTATTACCGCGGATTGGCCTACTGTGGCTGCGTAACTAGTAACAGCGCTGTCTTTTAAAAATTGTTTGAATGAATAAAGCAAACCTCCTAAAGCAATTTCCGTATCATCCGGATGAGGAGAGTTAGCTAATACTGTTGCTGTTGCCGGCCAAAATGATTTAAGAGCGCCCACATCCGAAGGATGATAGATAAATCGTGTACCAGGATGATAATCTTTTGCCTGGCCGTTCTCTATAGTCCGTAATTTATACATAAGCATATATTCAAACTTTTTGGATAATTTCGGTTCAATCAGCGCACGCACCCAATAAGCATTTGCCTGGGCTTGGGCCTTGGCGGTCTTGTCAAAAGCGACTCGCTCCATTTGCGATACATGGGCTGCCAACGCCTTCATCACTACCGGCCACTGCTCCTTAGTAAGAGGGCAGAAGAAATTATAGTTAAAAATCCGCTGCGGGCCATCGTATCCGATGAGAGTTTTTGAACCATCAACATCTAAAGGAGTAAGCGCTTTTCTCACAATACTTCGTATCCGGCGGCTCTCCCTGCTTTTATCCTCGCTGGATGGCACGAATATAATTTCAGGATTAAATTTCTTGAGTCTATTTTTGAATTTTTTTGTATCGCGAAGGCTAAAATAGCGTATACGATTATTGGCTGCGCTTAATTGTTGCAAATGAATATTTGTATACATCTTTGCCTGCCTGAGATTATAGCCCACCACTGCTACTCGTTTCCCCTGAGGAATGGAAGTAGTATGAACATCTCGGTATGAAATGTCGGTTAACAAGGTATGACCATTGGCTCTAACCTTATATGGCAGCTTTGTTCTTAAAGCAGCTGCTGAAGAAGCGCGGCCATTTCTTCCTGCTTTACTTGCTGCATCAGCTGTGCGAGGAGAAATAGATTTGAGATGTTTTAATTGTTCTTCAATCGAAGGCACAAGGATCCCTGCTTTCAAGAGATTTTCGTATGGTGAACCCCTGTATTTTTCGTAATATTCATTAAATCGATCAAGCTCTCCTCTTTCGCTTAAAACCAGTAAAGCAGCGTATTCTCTGGTTAGCTCAGCGATATCTTTAAAATAGCATAAGAATGATCCTAATAGCTTAGGCGTCAATTGTTCAGCTTCATAAATCAAGTGTGTGCCGGCGGAAATCGCTCCGATAACATTACCAAACCGATGCCATCCAAAGAATGCTCGCCATGGTACTTCTTGCAATCCATCTATCCTAATATTCTTTCCATTAAGATCGAGCATCGATAACGCAATAGGCTTGACGCTTTGCAAAGCTTCTTTTCCTTCTGTAATTCTTCCAGCAATAAAATGTTCGTTTGCCTGGGTAAGCGCATTTTTTAACTGAATCAGATACTCATTCATTGCTTTAACTGTTTCTCTAATGACCAACCTTTCATTTTTTGGCTGCTCTGAAGTAGCGCTGGAGGCTAGAGCAAGCGTCGATGTGAATGGTTTTGCAATTGCCTCTTCCCGTGTTTTGGCGATAGCTATTTCAAGAACAAGTTTTCTGTTGGTATATTCCCTCACCACCTCCGCTACACCTTTAGTACCAAAAGCAGTAAAGTGTTCAAGAGCGGATTTTTTAGTTGCAAGGGTAATACGGTCTTTGATTTCTTTAGAGAGATTATCGAATTCAGGTTTGTATTTACCTAAGAGGTTCTTGAGTTCTTTACCGATTAACTTAGTAAGGTTCTTATTGCTGTTAGCATAAAATTCATCAAGTTTAAGCTCAGTTACTTTATATTTCTCTCCGTATTTCTTAATTAAGTCAG
>JBAYMZ010000183.1:0-3744 GCA_041663385.1 Candidatus Omnitrophota bacterium | reverse complement strand
TTTTGGGCGCCGACAGAATGGCCGATTATAACGAAGACACTACCACGTTGGTATGGTTCGTAGAATGGCTTAAGCGAAAAGGCATTGATGCTAAAATATCAAAGCAAGATTTTAAAAATGCAAACGCCGGACAGCTTAATAATAATTAAAACTTACGGGAGGGCCTTTGCTCTCCCGTTTTTTTTGTATATTGACACTTCTTTTCTTATCGTATATAATTAATTTATTATGACTAAAGATGAAAACTATTATAAATACTTGAATGCTATTGCAAAAGGTTTGTTTAACATCATTTTCCGCTCCGGCCCGATTGAAGAATATCATGCAGAAGGGCGCCCTATTGGCGACAAGGAAATGGAAATTATTAACCGTTTTGGCTTTAATCGTTTGGGGTATATGCTGGATTTATTCTTTAGCGGAGAGGATGGTGTCGAGAAATTCGCCAAATTGTGTGATACCAATGCAATATTCTTATCCTATTTTGCCCCGCTTGATTTCAATGCAAAAGAAGTCTTAAATCTTGAAAAGGATTATGAGTTGATTTCGAAAAAAGACTAATGCTGATCAGTTTCAATAAACCATAGCCGTTTTTTGCCTTGCTCTTCAAACACAAATACTTCTTTTCCTTGTACTAAACACTTGTAACGTATTCCGCCTTCTCCGGTTTGAGAAGCTGAATAGCGCACATCTATAACTTTATCAATATCATATTTCCGGCCATCATCCCATAATATTGCCATGGGTGTGACCTTTCCGCTCGTGCTGACTTTAATTATTATATCTACATATTTTTTGTTCATGTTATTATTATAATTGAAATATAAAATAAATACTATACTATCTTTTATGAGTGATAACAAAAGATACAATAATATGGCCATTTTGAAATGATAAACAAGGATAACGCTGGGTGCGGTTCATCTCCACCAGTTTATCCTTGTTAGAAGGCGGCGTTTGTCCGCCTTCTTTCATATTGTTTTTGCTTGGCTCCCCTTTGGGCCCAGGGTTCTTGGGTGGGGTAAACATAAAGGTTTTATATAAATATACATCTATATTTTCGCCTATAATTATCACTTTTTCAACAAGCAGATTTATTAACTCTCTATCTTCACAAACACATTGCTCAAGTTTTTGCATAATAGAGTTCAATTTCTTTATATCTAAATCAAGAGGTTTATCAATTGCAGGCTTGGGAATATCACCAATCAAAATCGTCGCCTCCTGTTTAATTTTATGAAATTCCTTAAGCTCCATATCGCCGTTCAAATAAGCTTCTTTTGCCCTTATAAGTCGCGATTCAATCGTGCTTATCTTTCTATTATAATCATCAATGCAAGTCTTATCTACCTTAGAAACAGCCTTGTTGTAGTCAAGAATATACCGCTCCAGCAGTTCTTTCCCCTGAACTGAAAATAACGCTTCCCGGACTTGGCTGGTAACTGCTTCCTCCAGGCGATATTTACTTATATTGCGATTGTCGCAAGATGTCTTTTTGTTATAACATTGATAATATGGGACTCGATCTTTTCCCATTACAGATCCATTGTATTTTGCGCCGCATACACCGCATATGATTTTTCCGCTCAATATGTAGTCTGCTTTTGCTCTAGGATTGTATATTTCGCGTTTTTGTTTCATGGTTTGAACCTTATTAAATAATTCCTCACTGATTATTGCCGGGCAACCTCCAGGATTGATTATATAATCTTCATTGCGCGCCATAGTACATTTTTTATTTGGGTCCCGAATCTTAGTACGCTTAAGTTTACCGTATTCATAAACGCCGATATACTTTTTGTTGACTAATATCTCATGAATGGAATTTTTTCCAAAAGCGGAATTATTGCGCTTTGTTTTATAGCCACGCTCATTAAGTGCTTTGCATATAGCTATGTATGGCTGCCTATCGGCAAACATCTCAAATATAATTTTAACCGCCTCAGCTTCTCTGTCATTTATAACTAAGTTCCCATCGGCGCCCACATTGTATCCTAAAGGGGGAGTGCCGCCGTTATGCTTATTTTTGATTGCATTATCGCGCAATCCTCGGTTTACGTTTTTTCGAAGCTGGTCTATCATGTCCTCGGCAACGAGAAATTTCACATGCTTATACAATTTGCCGCCAAAATCATCTGTAAAATTCTCAGTGACGCTAAATAGGGAAATATGATTTCGTGTAAGCCGCAGATTGTCCACTATTCCTTCTTCGCCGGCGCGAGAAAAGCGGGAAAGGTCAAACACAACAACGCCGCGCCATTGAGCCGTTGCCGATTCTTCAAGCATACGTTCAAATTCCGGCCTATAGTCGTATTTGCCGGATAAGGCATAATCACTGTAGCGCGCAATAATATTATGGGCGTTTTTGGCCGCCCAATCGTCGATTTCTCTGAACTGCTCTTCGACACTTTCACATTTTTGATTGTCGCTAGAATAACGCGCGTATGCTGCTAATTCCATGTTCTTATCCTAAGTAATTTTTTAATTGTCTTTGCGAGATTAATGTTACTTTGTTAATATCTTTTTCTTTAATATATTGATTTATTTCAAAAGTAAGACTGTTGAGGCGATATGCAATAATTGTTTTTGATACTTTGTATTTTTGAGCCAAGTATTCTATAGCGCCCTTAGTATCAATTTCTAAATTTACGAATTCCGGCACAATTAACTTATAGGGTAATAACAACTCAGCAGCTCCTTCGTTTGCTTGCCATTCTATACAACTGCCGGATGGCTTGCTGCTATGTAAAAGATAATCATAACCATAGCCGCCATGGGCTAAAAAATGAATTATTTCATGCGCGGCAGAAAATGAAAGATTGCTGTTTTTATTTAATATCATTGCGGATTTGTTGGGTAGATTGTTATAAATTAAAAAGCCCCCGAGCTTCCCGCTAAATTCCTTAATTTCAACTTCTATAAGGTCTCTTATGCTATGTAGCAATTGAAATATATCTATGGGGTAATCATCCATTTTAATGCTGAATAACGACCGTATTTCATCAATTTTTTGATAAAGGACTTTTTTATCAGCCTTTGGCGGAAGGAGGCATCTGTCCTTAAACCAAATGACATTAAGTATATTAAAGCTCATTTTTTATAATGCTTGTATATCTCTATAATTTTTTCAGCATCTTCAGGAGTCAGGCCGCAATCTTTTGCTTCTTTGGCAAGGCGGTAATAAACGCCTTCGAGCACTGGCGGTTGCGTTTGTATCGATGCGTCTTTTCCAGTAAGCAAGTAATCCACTGTAGTATTGTATAATTCGGCGATTTTAGGGAGGATTGATTGGTCGGGGACGGTTAATCCTCTTTCCCATTTAGAAACCGTATTTTGTTGTACATTCATATAATTTGCAACTTCTATTTGTGTCATATTAACTTTTTTTCGTAGCTCTTTAAAAATACTACCGTCAGCATTAGTTTTATAAATCATCATAACTCCTTACTTATTTAATTTAGACCTTACAAGAATAAAATTCAACTGAATTTATAAAAAAATTATAAAAAATACTTGACAGTGATAATTGCTAGTAGTATTATATCCTTGTAAATAGACTTTGGTGTCTATTTGGCGGGGAGGACTAAATGGCTACCTTTACAGAAATAAGAGAGAATCAACGCTGGACACGCAAATTACTTGCAAAAGAGATGGGCTATAAGTCCAGTATAACGGTTGCAAAATGGGAGGACGGCACAAGCCGCCCTACCTTTAAGCAACTGCTTAAACTTGCTACGCTCCTCGGAT
>JBAYMZ010000182.1:0-3754 GCA_041663385.1 Candidatus Omnitrophota bacterium | reverse complement strand
TACTGAAACATGAGGCTTAAAAGAGCTTTTGGCGTATTCTGTTTTATCCAACTCAAAATCTTCTTTGACTCATCTATGTGGCCGGGAAAAACAAGGTGCCTAATAACCAAGCCCTCTTTTAAAAGCTTTCCATTAAATATTGGATCGGGTTTTTGTTTATCCATCTCCAATATGCTTTCCTTTGCATAGAAGGGATAATCTTTCGCGTTTGAATAAAGACTAGCTGTATCCACGTCAAAGTAACGAAAATCAGCCAAATATACGTCTATGATGCCGCTAAGATTTTCAATAATATCTTTTTTTTCATAGCCTGAAGTATTATAGACAATTGGAATATTAAGCCCTTTCGAAAAAGCCGCCTCAAGAGCCTTTAAAATCTGCGGCAAAAAATGCGTTGGCGTAACAAGATTTATATTACGAGCGCCTTGTTTTTGCAGATTCAACATTAGATCACAAAGTTCAAGTGATGTCAGGACATTACCCTGTATAGCTTGGGAAAACTTATAATTTTGACAATAAACACAACCTAAATTACAGCCGGAAAAAAATATAGTGCCACTTCCGGTATCCCCGCTTATCGCCGGCTCCTCTCCCCTATGCAAAAAAGAGGTATAAACAACCACCCTGGAATCAACACCACAATAGCCTTTTTGCCCGTCTAAACGGTTAATTCCGCAGGCTCGCGGGCACAGAGAACAGCTTTCGAGGCTCTTTTCCAGGCTGTTAATCCTCTTTTCGATTAATTTTATCTTATCATGCATGTTTCTTTATTTGCTTTCGATAATTTTCCCGTATCGTAAGAAAATAATTTTTATACTCAGGCGTTCTATAATCAGGGTAGGTTGTGTCAAAATCCCGGAAATTTGACTTGGCATAATATAAGGTAACTTCCTCAAATATCCCGCGGCCGACATAAAGGCGGTGATGATAATCTTTTGTTGTAGTCAACACCAGCTTGGCTTCATTTATATATCCAGGATCTATGTTTATCAACCGCTTATCGCGCTTTGCAAATTTCTTTTCAATCTTCATACAAAATAGTTTTATTGAAACCAGTTGATCAGGGCGTTTTAGTTTTTCAAAAGACACAAATCGCCTGTATAGCGGTGAACCCATTTCTTTCTCGTAATAATGAGTAAAATCAAATTTGAGAGCGTTTGTTTCAAAATCAATTTTGCCGAATTTTTTTTGGAGTATCAGGCGTGTTTTTTGATAAATCTCTTCCTGCTGATAAAAAAATGAGCAGATGAATTTAACGGGAAGTGGAAAATTCCTATAAAGCATTTATAGGAGCTAGAAGACGTTTTGAATATGTCCGGATATTTTAAGAACCGAATCGATATGGGAAACTATATTTTTCCTGTCGCTTTCTTTCATTTCACTAAAATATATGCCAAGACAATAGGCGACTTTACCTTCATTCTCAACACGGTCACTTCTTACCACAATACCCTTGCAGGATATCTTTTTGACGGTTTTTGTGTTATTTTTTTTAACCGGCATGAACAAAACCATATCAAGCTTTGTCATCGGCTCAACAGGACTTGTTACAACACAATAGGCGCCACTGCCACTTATATTCTTGGTTTCGGTTACAATATCAGATTCGCAACCGGAAAGTTTAATCGGTAAGATTCCGTCGATGCGGGGATATATTCTTTTTTCAATCATTAAGCTTTTGCTGCGGATTGTTTTTTAAGAAATTCCTTGAAACAATTCTTATTGCAAAAATGGCCGTTATTTCTATAATACCATTTCACCCTTTTTAAGGATTTATTGCATGCAAGACAATTTCTTCTTTTTTCTTCGCTTTTTGCCATAATATTACCTTGTTATTGAATTTAAATATTTTTGACTCTCCTCAGGAACATCTACAAATTCTAAACCGGCAGAATATCTATCTACACTTCTTTCTTTGTTGCACCAAACAACCTTTGCCCTGATATCCATTACTTTGTCGATAAAATTTATATTAACCTTAAGCTGATTATTTTTTAGCAAAAATTCATTGCTTATTATCCTTGCTCCACCCAGGCTTAAATCTTTACTGACTGTGTAAAAATACCCCTTCCCGGGAATAAGGCTGCATTCTATGGGAAACGATACACAGGCACGTGAGTTTTTTCTTCTTTCGTCTGACATAATTGAATTAATATAGCATATTTTTACTGGTTTGTCAAACCGAGGCAGCGAATTTTCTTAGTGTATTAAGCACTAAATCTTTGGAAATATTCTCATGCACCTTAACTTTTCCGATTTCTCGTAAAACCACAAAACGAAAAAGCCCCCGGATGAACTTCTTATCGTATCTCATTGTTTCATATATTTTCCGATAATCAATACTGGTCTTTGTCGGAAGCATCAATTTAGAAAGAATATCTTTTATCTCGCTAATTTCATAACAGCTACAAAAACCAAGATCGTACGAAAGATAAGCGGCATAAAGCATTCCGACAGAAACAGCTGCGCCATGTGAAATCTTTTTATACCTCGAAACAGTCTCAATAGCATGCCCAAAGGTATGGCCAAAATTAAGAATGGTTCTTATCCCTTTTTTTTCTTTTTCATCTTCCTCTACAATTTTAGCTTTTATCCTGACACAGGTTTCGATGACTCTTAGTGTGGCAAAAGATTGTAAAGAAAGTATTTTTTGATAATTATTTTTCAGAAAATAAAAAAAACTCTTATCTTTAATAACACCGTACTTCACAGCTTCAGCAAGGCCCTCTTTTAGTTCCTTGCCGGCCAAGGTGCGCAAGAAACCAGGATCAATAAAAACTGCTTTTGGCTGATAAAAACTGCCAAGTATATTTTTTGCTTGAGATAAATCAATAGCGGTCTTCCCCCCGATACTTGCATCAATTTGCGAAAGTAAAGTTGTGGGAATCTGCACGTAAGGCATTCCGCGTTTATATATCGCGGCAGCAAAACCACCAACATCGCCTATTGTCCCTCCGCCCAAACATACAAGAAATATTTTTCTGCCAAGCGAATCAGCTTCCACTATTGCGCTAATAATCTTAAAAAGGCAATCTTTAGTTTTAGCGTTTTCACCATCAGGAAGGACAATAACCTTACTCCCGACACCTTTAAAGTTTTTTTGGATTTGCGCCTTATAACAGGAATAGACTCTTTGCGATGTAACAATAACGGCGTAGTTACCTATATTTAACCTGTTTATATAACGCAAAATATTTTTAAACAGGCCAAAGCCGATATTAATATTATAAGAATCTTCCCGGAGTTTAACTTTTATGATTTTCATTTGTAGCTTTATTTTACATCACAATTTTTACTTTTAACAGAGAAAGAATAAATATTACAATCGGAAGTATAAACCATCTAAAAAAACCAACCATAATCAAAAACATAATAATAAAGGTTCCAATACTTTCTATTTTGCGATACACGAGAGAAAGTTTATAGGGTAAAAACGCGCTAACAACACGTGAGCCATCCAGCGGCGGTATCGGGACAAGATTAAACACGGCAAGTATTATATTAATAACTATAGCTTCCGTGATTATTTCCGGGACAAAAGAGTAATTGGAGATTTTCAAAATCGCGGTAAGCAAAAACGCAAATAAAAAATTCGCCGCCGGGCCCGCAAGGCCAACCCAAAGTATATCTTTCTTGGGATTTCTAAAATGATATGGATTTATGGGAACCGGTTTCGCGTAACCAAAGGAAAAATTAAAATGGCTGATGATTAAAAGTAGTACCGGCAAAATGATTGTTCCAAACGGATCAATAT
>JBAYMZ010000181.1:0-3764 GCA_041663385.1 Candidatus Omnitrophota bacterium | reverse complement strand
TACTGGTGCTCTGGTGTTCTGGTGACTGGTGCACCCTCGAATTTTACTTGTTTAAATAACTGAAATAGTCTCGTAAAAGGCACATACCATTTGGAAAGCTGTCCGAATTGGCCTTGCAATTTCATCTTACCTTGAGTAACTGCGACAAAAGAATCAAGTTTGCCTAAAAATACCTGTTCCCATATTGGCCTTGGCGCGGAAATTACAAATGGCGCGTTGGCGTCGTTATCCAGCCTGATGATGGTTCCTTTTTCAAAATTAAATTTATAAGCATCACCGGTATCGTCTAATTTTATTGCAAGTTGGAGAGTTAAATCCATTTCTTTGCCTTTTGTCGCAATAAATTCATCTTTATTTACCAAATCAACAATCGCCTGAATATGCTCACGCGAAAACATCGGGTAACTTATGTCGTTTTTAGTTAAGTTTTCTTTTAAGGCACTGTCGATTTCATCAAAGGCTTCCTTATTAAAAAGCCTGGCTACTGCGGCAACGCGAATGGCTTCTTCCAGCGCCTCGATAAGACTAAGCGTTTCTTCAAAAGTATTTCCGATAGAAATAACGCCATGGTTTTTGAGCACCACTAAATTATTTGTTTTTAAGGCTTCAATGACGGGTTTGGTATCGGTAACTGTAGGTGTTTCCTGCTTAATTACCGGAACCTCTCCGAGGTAAAATTTTGTTTCAAAAGTAAGGGCTTTAAGAGATTTTTCGACCGCAAAATAACCGTTAATTAACGGCGGGTGAGCGTGTAAAACTACTTTCGCGTCAAAATTTTTATAAACCAGAGTATGCAAAGGCAGCTCCGAACTTGGTTTTTTAGCGTCAGTTAATACATTCGTTGAGAGATTAACTTTAACTATATCGTCGTAAGATAAATTTCCCAAAAAAGTTCCGGTTGCGGTAATCAAAATATTTTCCTGAGCAACGCGGCAGCTTAGATTTCCGGATTTCGCTACTGTCAGTCCGGTTTCATAAAGGCGTTTACCGGTTTTTATAATTTCTTCTTTAAATTTTTTTTCCTGGTCAATCATATTCTCCTTAGTTTAAAATATTTCTTCGTTCTGATCATTATAATTTTTTAGCTTTGCGGCAATTTCAGATTTTGTGCTTCGCACTTGGCGGCTTTCCTCTATTTTTAAATAAATATGTTCAGTAATTAAATTATCCGGCGTGACATCAAACGCCGGGTAATAGCCTTTGACACCTTTTGGCGCAAGTTTTAACCCTTGATATTCTAATAATTCCTTGTCTGGCCTTATTTCTATTTTAATATCTTTACCGGTTTTTGCACTTGATGGCGGCGGGCAAAGCACATAAAAAGGAATATTGAAATGTTTAGCCAAAATCGCAATCTGATACGTGCCGACTTTATTTGCGATATCGCCGTTTTGCGCAAGATTATCCGCGCCAACAATAACTTTAGTGATTTTTCCTTCCTTCATGACCTGGGCAACCATATTATCGGAAATCACCGTGACATCAAATCCTTCGCGCTGCAATTCCCAGGCAGTCAGCCTTGAGCCTTGTAAATAAGGCCTGGTTTCCGTAACGAAAAATTTTATAGTTTTATTTTGCGCTTTGGCAAACTGTCCAATCAAAGGCATCTGGCCGCTGACATTGCAATGAGTGAGAATAGTATCTCCGTTTGCAATAAAACCGCTAGCATCTTTTGCTTGTTCAATTCGTTTGTTTTTAAGTACTTCTAAAAATCCAAGAATGCTTTTTTCTAAAGGAGCGCCAGCTACAAGCCAGCCTAAAATCATGTCGGTAAGGTATTTAAAAGATAATGTCGGCCTGACAGTATTGATATTGTCTGCCAGTTTAAATAAAATGTTTTTCAAGTCTTTCTTTTTCGCGTTTCTCTTTAACACCAGAAGAAAAATACAAAAAACTAAAACTACCTGGCCGACAGCACGAGTTTTCATCTCTTTAATTGCTGCGCAGGCTTGTTTTTCATTCCTGGCTTTTATATATTTAACTTTGCGCGGCAGAAGGGTTTCGTCAAGGATATGGATGGTATTTCCTTTTAATTCAACCGGCCAAAATAATGGTGAAAATTTCATATTACGCATAGGTTTCTGTATTGTGACAGTGTTTTTAAAGTAATGCTTCCTGCTTCACCGTTTCCTACCTTTGTGTTGCCACATTCTACCAGCGGCATTACTTCCAGTAAAGCGCTGGTTAAAAAAGCTTCATCGCAAGAGAACAAATCTTCCAGGGTAATTTCTTTTTCTGTTACTCTAATCCGTGATTTTTTTAACTCGTTAATTACGATTTTCCTGGTTATTCCGTAAAACGCACCCTTGGCTAACGCCGGAGTAATTACTTCTCCATTTTTAACAATAAATAAATTACTGCGCGAACCTCCGGTAAGAAAATCTTTTTCATTTAAAACAAGCGCTTCGTCTTTTTTTTGTTTTTGCGCCTCATACCAGGAAAGGCGGTTTTCTAAATTACTTAAAGACTTCACTTGCGAAAATGGGTTTTGCGTATTTCTTTTATAGGGAGAAATTATTGCGGTAAATCCTTTTGCATAGGTTTCTTTTGGATAATAGCCGAATTTATCGGCATAAATGAGCACGCCGGTTGATTCTCTTTTCTTGTATGCGGTAATTCTAATATAGGCATCGTCTAATTGATTCGCTTTTAAAAGCGCGACGATTTGCCCGGCGAAATCTGTCTTTACCTCTTCTATACCTAAAGCATTCAAGCCGTCATTTAAACGAGCAATGTGTAAATTTAAAAATGGCACTTGCCCGTTGTAAGCCCGAAGAGTCTCAAAAACTCCCCAGCCGAATAAAAAACCTGGCTCAAATATTTCAGCGATTGCCTCTTTATCAAGCAGCTTATTGTTACAATATATCTTCATTGTCGGATTGTGCACCAGAGCACCAGTTATCAGTGCACCAGTAAAAAATTATCATTGGAACAGTTTAATGAAATTTTCGTTAATTATTTTTTCTTTTATTTCCGGGCCTAAACCGTCAAGCATTGCCAGGTTAGTTTTTACATCGCCGGCAACCGGATAATCCGAGCCCCAGAGGATTTTATCTTCGCCAAAGAGATCAATCGCCAGCTTAATATTTGCCAAAGATGCGCCGGAAGTATCGACGTAAACTTTTTTTAAAATTTCCGAAGGAAGCTTCCCTAAATCTTTTACTATTTCGCGGCCGCGCAGCATGGTATAAACCCGGTCATATCTATCTTTTAGAAACGGTGTAACTCCGCCAAGCGATGAAAAAATAAAATTTATCTTAAATTTTTCTAAAATTCCTTCCATCATTAAAAGACCCATAAACATTGAATTATCAAGGCTATATTCTAAGACAGGCATCAAAAGCGGATCTTTTACCCGCTCAAAACCGATTGGATTTATCGTTTGAGGGTGAACGAATACGGCGAGTTCGTGTTTCTCTGCTGATTCAAATAAAGGAACCAGCTCCTCCAGAATAAATTTTCCGCCTTCACTGGAAGCTATGGAAACACCCTTGAATCCCGACTCTTTAAGATTCTTGACCTGCAAATGCACGTTTACATCAAGATCAACTATGCCGCAGCCAATAATTTTTTGATTTTCCTCGATTAACGCTTCTAAATTAGAATTGTAAATTTCACACAAACTCGCGTGGCCAATTTTTAAATGCGCATCGGTTGCCGGATAAACCAAAAGCGCTTTATTGATTTGATTGACATCGAGAAATTCAAAAAGACGAGGCTTGTCCATCCATACGCCCCGGTAAAAGGAAGTATTTTCGGCAATT
>JBAYMZ010000180.1:0-3767 GCA_041663385.1 Candidatus Omnitrophota bacterium | reverse complement strand
TTGATTCAATAATTCCCGCTTTAGTTTCTAATTTTATTACTTTCTTACTGCTCCCTGTTCCCTGCACCCTGCCGCCTGCCCAAAGCGCCGCGCAACGCGAGCCATTACCGCACATTTGGGCTTCAGAACCGTCGGCGTTAAATATACGCATCCTTACGTCGGCTTTTTTTGACTTCTCTATCAAAAGCAAACCATCCGCGCCGATTCCATATTTTCTATCACAAACTTTTTGCGCAAATTGTTTTAATTTGCTCTCGGCAATACCCGCTTTACTGTCGATTACGACGAAATCGTTTCCGGCAGCAACCATTTTTGTAAATTCTATTGTTTTCATAATGAGTACAACATTTTTTTCAAGTGCGAAGCACGACGAAAAAATGTTAGTACGAATTACCCCGAGCGAAGCGAGGGGTAAATTCATGCTCTAACAATCTTCTCATCTCTGATTAAATCGAGAAAACTTTCACGTTTGCGGATAACAAACGCTTTGCTTCCTTTGACTAAAATCTCTGCCGGACGCCTGCGTGAGTTGTAATTAGACGCCATACTAAAACCATACGCTCCAGCGCCCATAACCGCAAAATACTCACCGGCATTTAATTTCGGCATCAGCCTTTCTTTGGCAAGGTAATCCGAGCTCTCACAAATCGGCCCAACTACATCCACCACATCATTCTCCCCGGATTTTGCCTCTTCCAAGGGAAGTATTTGATGATAGGCTTCATATAGTGCCGGCCTGATTAAATCATTCATCCCAGCGTCAACAATCACGAATTTTTTAAACGGTGTTGTTTTTATATATAGTGCTTTAGCCACAAGGATTCCGGCACTCCCGACAATAAACCTTCCCGGTTCAATGATAATTTTTAAACCGGTCTTTTTTAATAGCGGGACAACCTTGCCGGCAAATCTCTCCGCAGTCTGGGGATTTTCCTTATCATAAATTATGCCTAAGCCGCCGCCGATATTAAAATATTCTAATTTTATATTTTGCTTTTTTAATTTATTTATAAAATCAGTAACTTTTAGTATTGCTGCCACATAGGGCGCGCTTTCAGTTATCTGCGAGCCAATATGAATATGCACTCCACAAATATTTAAATTGCTAAAATTTTTACGAAAGGTAAAAATTTTAGCGGCGGTTGCAAGGTCAATTCCGAATTTATTGGTAATTTTTCCTGTGGTTATGAACTTATGTGTTTTTGGCTCAACATCCGGATTTATTCTTATCGCAACTTTTACAATTTTACCGAAAATTTTAGCAATGCGGTTTATATTATCGAGTTCCGCAAGCGATTCCGCGTTAAAAAATAAAATTCCACGCCTTATGGAAACTCTGATTTCTCCATCAGTCTTTCCAACAGAAGCATAAACAATCCGGTTGGCCGGGCACCCTGCTTTTATCGCGCGAAAAAGCTCACCACCGGAAACAATATCAAGCCCCGCGCCGCGATCTACAAGGCTTTTAAGTATGGACAAATTAGAATTAGCCTTAACCGAATAGCAAATAAGCGGATTAACCTCTTTGAAAGCTTCTTTTAATTTGAGGTAGTGGCCAATTAAAGTTGCGTAGCTATAAACATAAAGCGGCGTGCCAAATTGTTTGGCAAGTTTTGATACCTCAACATTTTCGCAATAAAGCTTATTATTCTTATACTTAAAGTCGTGCATTTTTTAAAAAAGGTTAGCTTAGTTTTTTAATCCAAGCTTTAAGCTGTTTTTCAACCAGCTTTGGGTTAGTGCTGCCGTAGGAAATTTTTAAATTAACCGAAGCCCAGGCATTTAATATATTTTTAACATCTGCGTCAAGCTTTGGGCTATATTTCTTCAACTCTTGTAGCGACAGGCTGGATATATTTTTCCCCTTATCAAGGCAATCCCGCACCATTTTTCCGACAACATCATGTGCTTGCCGGTAGGACAAGCCTTTTTTAATTAAATATTCTACAATATCTACTGAAAACAACGACTCATCGCTAAGCCGTGAAGAAATTACTTCCTTTTTGATTTTTATATTTTTAAATAGCTCCGCGAATATTTCCAGCATATTTTTTATCGTTCCCACAGCATTAAACAACGGCGGCTTATCAAGCTGTAAATCCCTGTTGTAAGACAAAGGAAGGCCCTTCATAAGTATGAGCACACTTGAGAAATCTCCGTGGATTTTCCCGACAGATCCCCTTATTAATTCAAGTACATCAGGATTTTTCTTGTGCGGCATTATGCTTGATCCGGTACAGAAAGAAAAATCAATATCGATAAAGTTAAATTCCCTGGTTGACCAGAGTATAAGGTCTTCGGAAATTCTTGATAAATGTACTGCCAGTATCGAAAAATCAGCAAGGGCTTCGATTATAAAATCCCTGTCGCTTACACTATCAATGCTGTTAGCAGTAACATTGGCAAATTTGAGTTCCTTTTTTACATAATCCCTTTGTATCTTAAGGCTGGTTCCTGACAAGGCACAAGCTCCAAGCGGCATTTCATCCACTCGCTTGTACGCATCAGAAAGCCTCTGCCTATCCCGGCCTAATCCCTCCACATATGCAAGCAAATGATGCGCCAGCAGAACGCATTGCGCTGTTTGTAGATGTGTGTAGCCGGGAATAATTATCTTCAAGTTATTCTTTGCCAATGTAGCTATTGATTTTTGCAAAGATTTCAGCAAGCCGTCTATTTCACCAATCTTATCTTTAAGATACATCCTGACATCTAAAGATATTTGATCATTCCTCGACCGGGCAGTATGAAGCTTATCCGCAGCCGAACCTATTTTTTTAGACAAAATCTCCTGGATGTTAGAATGAACATCTTCAGCAGTCAGGTCAAATTTAAAATTTCCGCTGTTTACATCTTTCAAAATTACGTTAAGCCCTTTAACTATCAATGCCGCGTCCTTTGACGGTATTATCCTTTGCTTTCCAAGCATTTTTGCGTGAGCAATACTACCCAACACATCATACTTTGCTAATTCTTTATCAAAAGCAATGCTTGAAGTAAATTTATCGGTTAAAGCATTTGTCTTTTTAGCAAATCTCGTTCCCCACAGTTTCTTAGCCATCTTTTTTCTCCTCTTCCTGTCGTCCTTCATCCCCTTCGGGGATGCTCCGCTACGCTCCGTACTCTCTCGTCTTTCGTCCTTCTGTACCCTGTTCCCTGAACCCTGCCCCCTGCTATCTCTGATACGGCATTGCCCAGAGTTTGATAAACCCTTCCGCAAGCGTCCGGTCAAACTTGTCACCTTCGCCATAGGTAGATAATTCTTTTTTATACAAAGAATTTTTCGAATTTCTTTTCGCGATAATAATATTTCCTTTATAAAGTTTAAGGGTTATAACACCGCTAACATTTTTTTGAGTATCCTCGACAAAAGCATCAAGGGATTCTTTCAATTTTGTAAACCAAAGCCCCTGGTATACCAGGTGAGAATATTTTTGCGCGATTAGCTCCTTAAAAAATAAAGTTTCCCGGTCTAAAGTTACAGCTTCAAGCTCTTTGTGGGCGGTATACAAAATCCAAGCCGCGGGTGCTTCGTAAATTTCCCGTGATTTTATGCCAATAACCCTGTCCTCAATGCAATCGGTCCTGCCAACGCCATTCTCTGCGCCAATTATATTCAACTTATCAATAAGTGAATTCAAATCTATTGTTTTTCCGTTTAATTTTATTGGCACGCCTTTATTAAATTCAATCTCAACGTAAACCGCTTTGTCCTTTACTTTATTTAAAGGCTTAACAAAATAATAAGAATTTTCCGGCGGCTCATT
>JBAYMZ010000179.1:0-3776 GCA_041663385.1 Candidatus Omnitrophota bacterium | reverse complement strand
TTCCACCTGAAAACCATTCATTATTTTTTGGTTAAAAATTCCATATTCATACCGGATACCATAGCCATGGGCCGGAATACCCAGAGTAGCCATTGAATCAAGAAAACATGCCGCGAGCCTCCCTAAACCACCATTGCCAAGGCCCGCATCCTGCTCGTAATCACGCAATTCTTCAAGGTCAAGCCCTAGTTCACTAGCGGCAAGCTTTGCCTCATTCCACAGGCCTAAGTTAAATAGATTAGACCCAAGGAGGCGGCCGATTAAAAACTCTAAAGATAAATAATAAACTCTCTTTACGTTTTCTTTGTGGTATTTTTGCTGCGTATTAATCCAACGCTCAATAAGCCGGTCTCTGATGGTGATGGCCAAAGCCATAAAATTATCATTGCTGGTTACGCTATACTGGTCTTTGGCAAGCGAATATTCAAGCGTGGCAAGAAAAGAACATTTAATTCCATCCTTAGACATATCTTTGCCGATATTCGCCCAGGAATTTCCTTGTATTTTATTTTTTGACATTTTTTGGCCTCCTTGAAATATAAAGTTTTAAAAAAGGCTAAAAGAGAACGGCATCAAAGGTGTCTGCTTAGCCTCAAGTTCTTAACGCAACACTCTATTCCTGTATAATAGCAGGAAAAAGGAGTTGCGATATGGAAAAATACCAAAGATTCAATCTTTGCGAACGTGAAGAGCTGAGCCGTTGTCTATCTATGGATTATAGCTACAGACAAATCCACTATTTAGGCGATAGGCTGTAGCTTTTTGCCTATTATTTTTCCGCGATAACGAGCATTTCAAAATCGTCAATAGTCAGTTTGTCGTTTCTTGAATATGCCCCAAGCTTTGCGCCAAAAATGTCTATTCTATTATATCCCAGCGTCTTTAAAAGCCACGTTATCTCGCTGGGCACGTAATAACGCTCATTACACTTAAGCTCCCTTTTGTTGCCGGAATCGTCCTCAAAAACAGCAGTGTTATGATCACGAAAAGTCTCGAGATCAAAGGAGCACTCCTTACACTGGGACTGGCCTTCTTTCTGCGCCGACTTATAGAATTCATTGACCGAATGAAACAGCGGGAACAATCCGTTTAATGTGGTGAAAATAAACTTGCCTTTACTTTTAAGCGCTTTTGTTGCTTCTTTTAGGATCTCAAAGTTCATCTCATCGGTTTCCATAAGAGAAAACCCGCCTTCGCAGAGCATAATCGCCAGATCAAATTCGCCATCAAACGGAAGATTGCGGGCATCTTGTGTTTGGAAGTCAATAGCCAGGACTGCCTCTTTGGCCTTTTCCCTTGCCCTTTTGATCTGATTCTCGGAAAGATCAACACCGGTCACATCATATCCTCTCTTTGTCAATTCAATCGCATGACGGCCGGTGCCGCAACCGATGTCGATAATCTTTAAGGATTTATTGTGATTTAGTTCTTCTTCAATAAAATCACATTCACCAATTGTTCCATTGACATAACATTTTTTATCGTATTTATGTGCGTAATTTTCAAATAACGACTCGTACCATTGTTTCATGATTTAATCTCCATTGTTATTTCCAAATAATTTTGGCAGGATTTCTAACAGGAATCCGCGCGTAATGGTACTTTGGATAACCGGCCATCATCACTGCTCCTGCTTGAGCGCGCGCCGGAAGGCCAACGAATTTTTTCACTTCCATATCCATATTAATCGCCATATTCACATATCCAGCCCAGCATGCGCCAAGGCCTAAGCCGAATGCCGCAAGTTCAAAGTAAGCTCCGGCAATCAGGCAAGATGCCGGAACCATGGGATCGTCCTTAACGCCGTAAGCCGTCACAATCGAAGGCGCGTTACGGCAAATCAGGTCTTTTTTGTTTTTCCAAGCCTCAACTAACCGCTCAAAATTATACGCAGCAGCCATTTCAGATTTAGCCGCTAAAAGCCCCTCTATCCATTTAACGACAAGCTCGCCTAATTCATGGACTTTTTCTTTACCCATTAAAACACTCCAGGAAACCGGCTGGCGATTAATACCAGAAGGCGCGTAGCGGGCAATATCCAAAATTTCTTCGATAGCTTCCCGGCTAACCGGATCGTTTTTGTAACAACGGACTGACCTGCGCCCTTTTAGAAAAAGCTTAACCTGTTCAGGGCTGGGCAACTTGGAATAATCCAGGCTAAAAGCATCTTTGACATCCATAGTTGAAAGTTTTATCGAACCCTTGGGGCAAAAAGCAAAACAATGGCCGCAGTTAATGCATACTTCGCCGCCGCCCGGGATAAATTCCGGCAGGCGTTCCTTTTCGTTCATTTTCAGAATTTGAATCGGGCAAATTTCAACGCACCTTCCATCGCCAACGCAACTTTTCTTATCAACGCTTATATTAATCATAAATTTTCCTCCAAATCATTTTTTAGAAGTGAAGCCTCCCCGGTCTAATACCTTAGGCTTCCTCCTAAGCAGAAATCCCAAAAAGCATTCATCCCACGGACTAAACCGGGGATTTCTGCGCAGGATTGAGAAACCCCAGCACCGCGTCAGTAAATAATTCAGGATTTTCTATGTGGATACAATGCGCCACACCATCTACTAACTGAAAAATACTTTCCGGTATATTTACAGCAAGCATCCTGGCTTCCTCCGGAGTTATCAGTATATCATTTTTTCCTTCAAGGATTAAGGTTTTAGCTTTAATATTAGCTATTCTTTCGCGGGCATCAAACAAAGCAATTGCACTTATCTGGCTTTTTAATCCATCTGCTTTCTGAAGATAGGGATATTTAACGGACCCCTTAACGAATGTTTCGATAAATGAACTATCGGCGACAAGCTTTGGAGAAAATAACCACGCGGCCCATACCTTAAACCAGGATTCGCAATGCCCTTCTTTTTCAAGCTGGCAATAGATGCCTTCAAAAAGGATATTGTTTCTTTGAGAAGAAACCGGCGCTGTACTTTCTAAAATAAGTTTGCCGATACGCTCGGGATAATTTATCGCCAGTTCCTGCGCAATGTAACCGCCCATTGAATGGCCAAGAATGTGGGCTTGCTTTATTTTTAAAAAATCTAATAGCCCCATGGTGTCCTCTGCCATTTTCTGAATTGTAAATTCGCTAATCCCAAGATCGCTGCGGCCACAACCACGATTGTCAAAAATGACAACTTGAAAACATAACGACAATTCTTTGGCCACACCCAACCAGCTTGAACTATCCGAGCCTAAGCCTCCAATCAATAAAAGAGGCTCGCCCTTGCCATAAATCTCATAGTAAAGTGAAATATCATTTAATTTAACTTTCGGCATATAGACTAAACCTTTTGTGCCTACGCGCTTTTCTTAATTTTATTTTTCTTGTGCCCCCATTTTTTTATTCTTTTCCATTTCCTTGACAGGGTAATAAAAATAGCCGGAAACGCGCCTCGCTCCATAACTGACGTAGACAGCCAAGCCTGGCAAATATAATCGGCATCAAAGGGGTACTTTTTCAGGAACTCTCCGTATCTATCTCCGATAAATCTTTTTTCTATTTTCGTAAAGGGCAAAAATTTCTCAGCAAACACTTCACGCATCCATAGCTTTTCTCCTTCCTCGTACAAGCTTTCTAACCTAGCCATATAATCCTTAGAGATAACCTGAAGGGCACTCTCGGGAAATTTGTGTTTAGGGCACCAAAAAGCAACCCATCCGCCAGCTTGCGCCTTGATATAAGAAAACAACCGCGGCCGGATAATATAGGCATCGGATTCACACAAAATCAGTTTATCAAAATTATATTTTTTAGCTATTTTTGCGGA
>JBAYMZ010000178.1:0-3784 GCA_041663385.1 Candidatus Omnitrophota bacterium | reverse complement strand
CCATTTACCGCTGCCTGAGCGCCCTGGACAGTTGTGATGCATGGCACGCCGTAACGCACCGCCATGCTTCTTATCATTTTCATATCAAACTGTCCGATTTTACCGGAAGGCGTATTAATAATGAGCTTAATCTTCCCTTCCTTTATTAAATCAAGCAGCTGATTGCTTCCTTCGGCAATTTTATCAATACGCTTGGCCACTATATTATTAGAAGTCAGCACTTTCCATGTTCCGTTAGTGGCAATTATATTAAAATTCATATCATAGAGTTTTTTCGCGATAAAAACAATATTACGTTTGTCATCATTTTTTACGCTTAAAAATACCTTTCCTTTTAACGGCAAAGTCTGGCCGGCGCCTGATTCCGCCTTAAAAAAAGCTTTGCCAAAAGAACTATCTATGCCCATAACCTCTCCGGTTGATTTCATTTCCGGGCCAAGAATAATATCCACGCCGGAAAATCTTGAAAACGGCAAGACCGCTTCTTTGACCGCTGTGTACGGCATAGAAATATTTGGATTAATTTTAAAATCCGCTAATTTTTTTCCAACCATTACCTGCGCGGCAATTTTTGCTAAAGGCACGCCCGTAGCTTTACTGACAAAAGGCACTGTCCGTGAAGCTCTTGGATTAACCTCAAGCATATAAACCGTATCCGCCCTTACCGCGCATTGCAAATTAAACAATCCTTTTACTTTTAGTTCTTTTGCCAAGGCGCAGGTATATTTTTTAATGGTTGAAATAATCTCATCGCTTAAGGTATGCGGGGGTATGACACAGGCTGAATCTCCGGAATGTATACCTGCCTCTTCAATATGTTCCATGATTCCGCCGATTAACGTGGTTGTGCCGTCAGAAACCGCGTCAACATCAACCTCAACCGCGTCATCTAAAAATTCATCTATCAACACCGGATGTTTTTCTGAAACCTTTTTGGCTTCAGTCATAAATTCATCTAAAGACGCTTCGTCATACACAATACGCATTGCTCTCCCGCCTAACACATAGGAAGGCCGCACCAGAACCGGATAACCAATTTTCTTTGCGATTTTTTTAGCCTGTTCTTTTGTGTGCGCTGAGCCATTGGGCGGTTGTTTTATTCCTAATTTATTTAAAATTACAGCAAACTTATCCCTGTCCTCAGCAAGATCAATAGACGCAACGCTTGTGCCTATAATCGGCGCGCCTTGCGCCTCTAATCTCTTGGCCAGATTAAGCGGGGTTTGGCCGCCAAACTGCACGATTATTCCGTCCGGTTTTTCTTTATCGATAATATTCATCACATCCTCAAAGGTAAGCGGTTCAAAATATAATTTATCGGATGTGTCGTAGTCAGTAGAAACCGTCTCGGGATTAGAGTTAACCATAATTGTTTCAAAGCCCAGCGCTTTTAAAGCAAAAGACGCGTGGCAGCAACAATAATCAAACTCAATCCCCTGGCCGATACGGTTTGGCCCGCCGCCTAAAATCATAATTTTTTTCTTTTTTGACTTACGAGTTTCATCTTCGGTTTCGTAAGTAGAATAATAATACGGCGTATACGCTTCAAACTCAGCGGCGCAGGTATCTACTAATTTGAAAGTTGCTTCCAGGCCTTTGTTCTTTCTTGCTTTTCGTATCGCGAGTTCTTGCGAACCAACAAGCTTAGCTATCTGCTCATCGCTAAAACCATATTGCTTGGCCCTCTTTAATACTTCATAGGGAATATTTTTCCCGTTGCGAATAATCTCTTTTTCAAAATCAACAATCTCTTTTATGTTTTCAAGAAACCAATGGTCTATTTTGGTAAGTTGATGAATTTTATTGACGCTAAAACCTTTTTGCAGGGCGTATTTAATATAAAATATCCTTGAAGCATTAGGCTCTTTTAGCCTTAGCTCGATTTTATTTTTTGATATATCCTCATAGGTGTGTTTATTATCCAAACCACTATGGCCTATTTCTAAACCGCGCAAGCCTTTTTGCAGGGCCTCTTTAAATGTCCGGCCAATAGCCATGGTTTCGCCCACTGATTTCATCGAAATGCCAAGCACATCCACAGCTTCAGGAAATTTCTCAAAAGCAAAACGCGGTATTTTAACCACGCAATAATCTATCGCCGGCTCAAAGCAGGCAGGTGTTTCCTTGGTGATATCGTTACGTATTTCATCCAAGGTAAATCCGACGGCGAGCTTTGCCGCAATTTTAGCGATAGGAAAACCTGTAGCCTTTGAAGCAAGCGCGGAACTGCGCGAAACTCTGGGATTCATTTCAATAATCACCATCCGCCCATTTCTGGGATTTATGGCAAATTGGATATTCGAACCCCCGGTTTCTACGCCTATCTCCCGGATTATTTTTATAGCCGCGTCGCGCATAATTTGATATTCGCGGTCGGTTAAAGTTTGCGCCGGAGCGACAGTTATGGAATCTCCGGTATGTATGCCCATTGGGTCAAAATTTTCTATAGAACAAATAATCACAACATTATCTTTAATGTCGCGCATTACCTCCAATTCGTATTCCTTCCAGCCCATCACAGATTCCTCAACAAGAATTTCGTGAATCATGCTGTTTTTTAAACCAAGATCGGCAATTTTTTCAAATTCCGCGTAAGTAGAAGCAATTCCTCCGCCGGTGCCGCCAAGCGTAAAACTCGGACGGATGATTACCGGAAGGCCGATTTTTTCAGCGGCTTTCCTTGCCGCTTTCATATTGTAAGCAAGTTCGCTTTTTGGCAAATCCAGGCCGATTTTAAGCATGATATTTTTAAAGCACTTCCGGTCTTCGGCTTTTTTAATTGCCTTGTAGTCAGCACCAATCATTTTTACCTTATATTTTTCCAATACCCCTTTCTCTACCAATTTTGTAGCAACATTAAGCCCGGTTTGCCCGCCAAGAGTCGGCAAAAGCGCGTCCGGCCTTTCTTTGGCAATAATTTTTTCTACAGCTTCCGGAGTTATTGGTTCGATATATGTAACATCAGCGGTATCAGGATCAGTCATTATGGTAGCAGGATTAGAATTAATCAAAATTACCCTGAAACCCTCTTCTTTTAGGGCCTTACAGGCTTGAGTTCCCGAATAATCAAACTCACAAGCCTGGCCGATAATAATCGGTCCAGAGCCAATAATTAAAATTTTTTTAATATCTTTTCTTTTAGGCATGGTTTGCTTCGCTCACCCCGCAGATAATCACAGATGAAAAATTCTAAATTATCTGTTTATTATTCATTTATATTTTTTCATTAAATCTACAAATTCACCGAATAAATACTTCGCATCATGCGGCCCGGCGCTCGCCTCAGGATGAAATTGTACGGAAAATAACGGTAATTTTTTATGCCGGATGCCTTCCAGAGTATTATCATTAAGATTAACATGAGTAATTTCAATATCCTTTTTATTAAGCGAATCAAGATCAACACAAAAACCGTGGTTTTGCACGGTAATATAAACTTTTCCTGTACGCAAATCTTTAACCGGATGGTTTGCTCCATGATGGCCAAATTTGAGCTTGTAAGTTTTACCACCCAAAGCAAGGCATAAAAACTGCTGGCCAAAACAGATTCCAAACATCGGCAATTTGCCGATTAATTTTTGTATAGTTTTTACCACATATGGCACACCCTGCGGATCGCCGGGGCCGTTAGAAACGAGCAGGCCATCGGGGTTAACAGACATTATTTTCTCCGCGCTTGAACCGGCCGGGAAGACAAACACCTTACAATTATTAGCCGCTAACTCGCGCAGGATATTGTATTTAACTCCGCAGTCCAAAACCGCAACTTTAAATTTTCCGTTTT
>JBAYMZ010000177.1:0-3791 GCA_041663385.1 Candidatus Omnitrophota bacterium | reverse complement strand
TTACTGGCAATTATTTTTGGTATTGTCGCGCTTGTGGCAATTTCAAAAAATAAAGAAACTTGCAAGGGCGGCGGGTTGGCTATCAGTGGTATCGTCCTGGGTGTTATTGGAATAATTATAATTCCCATAATCGCGCTGCTTGCGGCAATCGCGATACCTAATTTATTAAGAGCAAGGGTGAGTGCTAATGAGTCGTACGCCGTGAGTGTTGTTCGCAATGTATCTACCGCAGCGGAAAGTTATAAAGCCGATAAGGGGCAATACCCATTAACCGAAGATGACCTGGTTTCTCAAGAGCCGCAATATTTAGCTAAATCTCACAATAATCAAATCATTAATGGTTACACCTATTCAATAACCTTTGCGCCCGACAAATATGTCATAATTGCCACACCCGAAAGTTGTTATGCTACCGGAGTAAAAATTTTCACCATGCAAAATGGTGAGCTTTTAGAAAGTAAGTGCGAATATAAAAAGTAACCCAAAAGAACCTGGCCATCAAAAAAAGATAAACAGCCGTGTTGTTTGCCTTTCTATATAGGTATAAATTTATTATTGATAAGGCAAACATATGTTATACTTTAACAAAAAAATTTTCTACTTTTTGGTGTTTAACACAAAAAAGCTATATTTTACAAGCATTTTTTGCATGACAAATTTCCAGGCTATTCTTGTAAAGTGTGCAAAAATATGTTATATACAAATTAGTAAAGGGTAAAAGTGACAATTTGGTAAAAGTGCTGAAAAAGGCAAACTCCGAGTAATCGGAGGACGCAAAGCTACCTGTCCTGAAGTAATATCAGGAT
This sequence comes from Candidatus Omnitrophota bacterium, assembly GCA_041663385.1. Taxonomy (GTDB): domain Bacteria; phylum Omnitrophota; class Gorgyraeia; order Duberdicusellales; family 4484-171; genus JAJYOP01. The sequence continues at coordinate 2,985 of JBAYMZ010000177.1, read as the reverse complement.
AGAGGGGTCGCCAGAGGAAGAATAAAGACCTTGAGTTTGCCTCAAGGTTTTTCTGTTTTATGGCCCCGAGTTTTACTCGGGGTTTTTATTTGAAAAAGCTTTTTGATTAGTGGTGGAGGGGGCGACGATAAATTTACCCCGCCAAAATTGGCGGGGCGTGTGGAGGCCAACTATGAATGCTAAAGAGATGCATAATCCGGCAAATATTAAACATCGCGTAATCACGATGCTTGACAGGGAGGAACTTGAGTTTCTTGACAAATTAGGCAAGGACGCGCTTTTTTCTACCGGGCATAAACTTTCTTACAATGAAATCCTGCGCGCGTTAATTGATTTTTCAAAAGAAGTCGGGCTCTCAGCAAACGACGTGGATTCTGATACGGCTCTAAAGGAAAAGTTGTTTAGTCAAATTCGTGAAAGCTTAAATAAAACTAATGGAAAATAAGAGGAGGTGTACGATGAAGAAATTCGTGGCGGTTGTAATTATGATTTTATCTTTAACATCGCAAGGTTATCCGCAAGGCACGCAGAATCCTGTTGCTTCACCTATCGCAATGAGTGAAGTAAACCCGTATCGCATATCACCATCTAAACCGGATCAGCCAGCAGTAAATAATTTAAATGTAAAACAGGCTGCTTATGATGGGACCCCGGTTGAAAAAATGGGCGATGGAGTGATGAATGTGGCAACATCATGGGCAGATGTGCCGGCTAAAATTGCAGAAGTTTCTGAAAGGGATAATCTTTTTCTGGGAGTTACTCTTGGCTTTGGCGAGGGCATAATTGAGGGTTTAGCCAGAGGGGCTTCGGGGGTTGCCGACACAGCCACATTTGGTATGCCGCCTTATGACAAACCAATGATGCGGCCGGAATATAAAGTTGAAAATACTGATAAACCTTTTAAGATAAATCTTTTGAGTTGGTAAGGGGAGGCGCTGGGCCAGATACCGCGTATTTGGTCCTGTATTCATTCATTACCCCGGCTCGCAGGGTGAGTCAAAAAATTCTCTGCGATAATTTTTTGACGCTCGCCGGGGTAATTCGCGCTATTATTTTTCCAAGCCTAGCCTGCCGTAGGCAGGCATGGCGAAGGAAAAATAATGCGCTCATTATTTTTTTTGTGCAAAACTTTTGCTAAAGTGGTATAATCCATATACACTATATGGATGTTAAGGTTGAAATAATTTCAAAACGAAACGGAAAATTTACGGTTGATTGCTTTCCTTCCGGTAAAAGTTTTACCATAGACGTAGGCAAAGATGTGTCTTCGTTGGAGGGGCCGACTCCGCTGGAGGTATTATTGAGCGCGTTAGGCAGTTGCGTTGGCGTCTACGCTGAAAAGTATTTAGCCCAGCATTCGATAGTATTTACAAAAATAAAAACTATCGCAAAAGCAGAGCTTTCCGAAGAGTCCCCTACACGTTTGGTAAATATCAGGCTCAAAATTCATACGGATGCAAAATTGGGCAAGGACGAGAAGGCGATTTTATTAAAATTTATGCAAGCCTGCCCGGTTCACAATACAATCATTCATACTAAAGAGATAGACATTGGCATAGCATAAATGGAAATAATCTTACAACTGCCATCAGATTTGAAAATCATCCCTGAAACAACTCTGGATATTATTAAACAAATAAAATCAAAAGATATCAGTGAAGATGATCTTTTTGATATTCGTTTAGCTTTGGAAGAAGCCCTGGTTAATGCCGTTAAACATGGCAATAAGCAAAGCCTTGAAAAAAAAGTTTTTTTAAAAATTATTATCCATTCAAGCAATGCAACTATAGAAATAAAGGATGAAGGTAAAGGCTTTGATTGTGATTCGTTAGCATCTCCGGTAGAGGATGAAAACCTGAAAAAAACTTGCGGCCGGGGTATTTTTCTCATAAAAAAACTTATGGATAAGGTAGAGTTTTTTGATGGTGGAAGTGGCATAAGGATGGTAAAATCAATTGAAGCAGCACCTTTTCAAGCTAACAAGCGCAGAAAAGGTGCGTAGCCCAACAGGGCACCCTGCTGGGTAGCTGAAATTGACCCCCCACCACTTTTACTGTGCACTATGTATTACAAAGCAAGAAAGACAAAAGTTTGTATATAGGCTATACAAAAAATTTACAGGAAAGATTAATTGAGCACAACAGCGGGTTATGTTTTTCAACCAAACAAAGAATACCGTTTATAATTATTGCGTACGAAGCGTATCTTTCAGAAAAAGATGCTAGAACCAGGGAAAAACGTCTTAAACAATTTAAGAATGCTTATAAGGAGCTACTTAAAAGGATATATAATTGTATAGAAAAGTAAAAGTGGTGGGGGGTTAATTCGCACTAACATTTTTTCTTCGCCGTTTCGCGGCTTGAAAAAATGTTGTGCTCATTAAAAATAAGGGGGTGTTTCGATGAATATAAAAACAGAGAGTAAAAACGACATAACTATTTGCCGCATCGATGGTGATATTAATATCAATACTTCTCCACAGCTGCGTAAAGCTTTTGAAGAGTTTGTGCAAAAAAATATAAAGAAAATAATCGTAGATTTTTCGGCAGTTAAATATATAGATTCATCCGGGCTGGCCACGTTTATAGAACTTCTTCAGCGTCTTAAAAAAACCGGCGGGTGTTTTCGCATCTGCAATATGGACCAGAAGGTAAAAAATGTTTTTGAAGTAACTAAGCTTCATAAAATCTTTGAAATTTTTGATACACAATCCGCCGCAGAAAATAATTTCTAAATGATAGTTAAAACCGGAAAAACCACGATTGAGCTCATCAAAAACATAAAAGGAGTATTTGGCCTTTTTGGCAGCATACTTTATTGGACTATTCTCGGGCCTTTTAAGGGTAAAGCCGCCGCGCGCCAAAGTATCTTTAACCAGATGATTTTTGCCGGCCTATCTTCAACCCTGATTGTGTTTTTTGTTACCATATTCACCGGCATAGTTTTGGCGATGCAGTCGGCATACCAGCTGCAAAAGATGGGAGC
>JBAYMZ010000176.1:0-3855 GCA_041663385.1 Candidatus Omnitrophota bacterium | reverse complement strand
CCTGATAAATAAATCTATGTATTACCACTACCAGCAGGACGTTACGGGCGACGCCTGGCCGGCTACGCAAAAACTGTTTTTCTACGGCGGCTGTATGGCGCTAAACTGTGGCGACGCATGGAAGATTTTAAACTAAAAAAAGATAAAATAGTGAAAAATATTGCCATAAATACTTGACGATACATCAAATATGATGTATAATTAAGTATAAAGTAAAGATGAGGGGAAAAATGAAAGCGTCAGAAATTATAAAAATATTAAAAGAACAAAACTGGTATCTAGAAGAACTTTTAGAATATGCCCAAGATGCTCTTTCGCTGATTTTAGAAGAATATCTTCAAAAAAACAATGAAATGCCTGAACCTTCGATTATAGATGGTGAAAATATTGTCTATGTTGAACCTTATCCAGAAGTTTTATTGTCGATAGAAATAAGAAATATACGCAAAGAAATAGGAGCATCCCAAACTGAAATTGCTTCTAAAATGAATATTCCCTATCAAACATATCAGCGATGGGAACATTCTAAAAATTTCAATCCGACATTGAAAACATTACGCAAAGTTGCGAAAGCATTGAATAAAAAATTGGAAATAAAGTTTATATAAAAAATTTCATAAAATACTTTTACTTTAGCCCCGTTTGGGGCTTTTTTATTTTAAAAAATTTTAGGAGGCGAAGGCAAAAATGGAAGATACATTTTTAAAAATTATCGGTAACATCGGGGTGCCGGCGGCAATAGCATTGTATATTCTTACGCAGGTAACGCCAGCGCTCCAAAAACTTACAGAATCTCTAAACCATAACACCCAAGTTTTGTCAGTGTTATTGGCGAAAATCGACTGTGACGAAGAGTTAGAGGGCCTGCTTTGGCAAGGCGGCAGAAGGGCAGGTGATAATCATAAAAGCGGTTTCAAAATTGTAAAATAGTGTTTAATTTTTTTGTGTATCCCCCCGTAAGGGGTATTTTTATTTTAGAGGTGTTTTTATATGGGTTTTTACAGTAATGTCGCCGCCGAGGCGATTAAACGGGTAAAGGTGGGCTATAACCCTACGGTGCGCCCTGCTTGCGCTGATTTTGTATCTAATATTCTTTTGGCGGCAGGCTGGGAAGGGAACCGTATAACGTACGTTCCCAATTTTTTTTCTTACGGAACAAAGGTAGTATCCCCCCAGGCAGGAGATTTAATCATCTTCTGGGGCACCTACGACGCCGTGGCGCCCGCTGGAATCGGCAAGGAGGACGACAAGACCCACGTGGGAATTATGATCTCGGCGAGCGAGTTCGTTCATTACTCATCCTCCGCTGATGCGCCGGTTAGGGATTTTTTAGATGGTTACTGGCTAACCCACAAGGAGTGTTTTCTTCGGATGTGCGCGCCTGCGGGAGAGGTATTATCTCCCTTTGATTCCGGAATGGCTAAACTTAAAAGTTTGGGGATTCTATCCGGTAACCATAAATCCGGAGATGTTGTCAGATGGGAGGAGCTGGTTAACGTCGTATTGCGCACAAAAAAAGTGGTGGAATCAAGCGCATCTGCAACAAAAAAATCAATACAAATTAACCCGGAAGCGGTTAAGGAATCCAAAAAAATAGCAAAGAAAGGAGGTAGCGGTATGTTAAGCGGTATTATGCGACTCGTATATCTCACCGTAGCGATTATTATTGGCGCCGAGGAGCCCGGAAACGGTGAAGCCAAAAAAGCGGCCGTCATAGCTGAAGTAAAAGCCCTGATAACTGAGGCCGGCATAAAACTTCCCAATTTTCTCGATGGTTTTGTTGACTTTTTCCTGGGCTTGTTAATCGACAATTTGGTAAAATTCTTAAACAAAAATCAAATATTCGCTTAGTTTTCCCCTTTTATTCCCTCTCTTAGCCCTCCGTAATAATGCGGGGGGCTTTTTTTTATTTCGGGGGGGAATTTGTAGCCGAATATCAAGCAGCTAATTCATCCCTAATAAGATTTCGTTTGCTCCATAATACAGACTTTACTTCAACAGATCTCAATGCCTCAACAGCCTTTGTTAGCGTTTGATTTTGTGTATCGTTTAAAAATGCATAAGCTTTTGAATCTACCGGACGAACATTTTTTGTATCAATCCATGAATATATCATTCCTGTAACGGCATCTCTATTGGGATGATTGATAACACGAATAATGCGTTCCGGTTGTACTCTTGATTTGGGGATTATAAAATCAAACTTATGATCATAACCGCTTTTACCGGTAAACTTTAAATTCGGTGTATATCTTATGTCATAGGAATCAAGCCAGGAAGTAACATCTTCAAGAAAAAGATTCGCAACCATCGGTGATGCAAGGTAAAACAAATCATTGACAGCTAAAATTGCTTGAATAATATTATGCTTTTGTAGAGAGAAATTTTGTAATGTGGCATTAATCAACAGTGTGTCATTATTTCTCTTGACTCCAAAGCCGTTTAATGTTGTTTCCAAAAGCATTTTACGCCTTTTACTATCTAAATCACAACCTGAAAGCTTTAAATCCTGTATCGTATAACCGTTATCAGTTAAAATAAAACCGCCTTTTTCGTTTTTTGCATAAATATGAGTATAATCGTTATGACGGTCAAGATAAGGAGTAGTAATCTCAACCCAATCATCAATCTGACGAATCGTGGTTCGCTCCTTTAACCAATAAAAATAATTATCAATTAATTTTTGAATTTCTGCCAACATTAAAATAACCCCTTGTTGATAATTGGTGGTTTTATGATATTACAATATTTCATAAAATCATCCAACAACAACCAATAATCATTTTTAATCGGAAAATGGGCATCTTTGAGTTCATAAGCCCATTTATCAGCAAATCCTTCACTATAAATATGGATATGAGTCCCAAACAATTCAGAACCATCAGGATTTCTATGTGTCCTTTGCTTATTAATATCGGCAAAGTCCAAACGTAATAAAATAATTGTTTTTCTCATACGATTTGGGTAAGTGATTTTAGAGATAGAAATGTTGCTGTACCTGCCAATATCTAAGAGAAATTCCTCTTTTTCGTTGTTCGAAATTATAGGAATCGAAATTGAACCACCTGGAGCCGGGAAACTCCATTGGCTATCGTCAATTCTAATTTTTTGCAACGCAATAAAATCATCGGCTTCTTGCTGAGTTAAAAAAATTTCGCTCATAAAAATGAATTTGTCGAAATTTATTAATTTCCTTTTTAAAATAAGGGCTCTCCATTTTTTTATTTCGGGGGGGGAACAAGTTGCGCTCACGCTGCGTTCAGGGTGCAAAAAATGCGTTTTTTGCCACTTTTGCAACATTTTTTTTGAAAATAAAAAACCCGCCAAACGCTTAGAATGGCGGGTTTCCTGTGAAGCCGAGGGTCGGATTTGAACCGACGACCTGCTCATTACGAGTGAAATAATCTACCCTTTTTTTGCCATATTTCATCGGCAAAAGATTCTCTTGTAAAATTTTGAGTTGCGCTAACGCTGCATTAAGAAAAAAATTGGGAGATTTTTTCAACGGCAAGTTTTCGGTGATCGGGGGATAAATGTGCATACCTCATAGTCATTTGAAGGCTCGAATGTCCCAGTAATTGCGACACCGTTGCTATGTCAACACCTTGCATTACGAGATGAGAAGCGAAGGTATGCCGCAAGTCATGAAATCTAAAATTTTTTATACCTGCTTTGGATAAAGATGTTGTAAAAGATTTTTTTATATCTTTAAACTCAAAAACCTCGATTTTTTTGAAATTTTCTTCTTTCCATTTTTTTAAAATGATGCTTAGTTTTTGGTTGATGGGTATATCTCGACGTTTCCCGTTTTTAGTTATATCAAGCCGAATAATTGCATTTTCAAAATCTACCCGG
>JBAYMZ010000175.1:0-3857 GCA_041663385.1 Candidatus Omnitrophota bacterium | reverse complement strand
CATTACTGATATCTTAAAAAAAGAGTTGCAATACACCCGTCCCAAAAGAGTCCTCTTAGGTTCAACAACCGAATGTTTTCAGTATCAAGAATCGAAATATGAGCTCAGCAGAAAAATATTAGAAATACTTAACGCTGAAAAAATACCTTATACCATTCTTACAAAATCACATCTAATAAAAAATAACATCGAGCTTATTGCTGAAAATCCTGGAAATAAAATTTATTTCACGCTTAATTTTGCTTCCGACAACATAATAAAGCTTTTTGAGAATAACTCCTCGCCCCTAAAGGCAAGGCTTGAAACAATTGAAGAAATTTTAAAAAACAATATCCACTTACGCATTCATCTCGGCCCATTTATCCCATACGTTTCAAACCTTAAAGAAATTATGAAAATTATACCAAAAAATACCAAAGAAATAGATATTGAACTGTACCACCACAAAATGGGTAATTTTAGTAAAATCAGTTCGCTAATTGAACAAAATTTAAGTAAGAAAATAAATGATAAATTTTGTGAGGTTTATAGAAACAAAGAAACTTATTTAGATTACGCCAAAACACTAAATAATGAAATCGTTGAGTCCAGAAAGAAAATTCCGGCAAAGCTTTTTTACATTCTTCCTGATTTTAATGAATTCTATAATCAAAACATGAACTACAATGAAAAAACATATTTTTAGCGTAATTATACCGGCCTACAACCGTAAAGATTTCCTAAAAATAGCAATGGATTCTGTACTATCACAAACCTTTCGCGATTACGAATTAATTATCATTGATGATGGCTCAGACGATGGCACGGGAAAAACGATAGACGAAAGAGTGCGAAGCGCAGCGGAGCCTCCCCGAAGGGGACGAAGGACGAAAGACGAAGGGGTAAATATCAAATATATCTATCAAACACATCAAGGGGTATCCGGAGCGCGTAATACCGGTGTGGATGCAGCAAACGGCGAATTTATTTGTTTTTTGGATTCCGATGATCGTTTCCGGCAGAATAAACTGGAGATAACCCATCAATACATAAAAAAATATCCCGAATATAGGATATTTCATACAGAAGAAATATGGTATCGAAGCGGCGAATATCTTCCCCAAAAAGGACATCACAAGAAACCAGCAGGATGGGTTTTTGAAAATGCCGTAAAACTCTGTTCAATCGGCCTTTCAACTGCAGCAATTCATCGGACAATTTTTCAGGAAGTCGGCCTCTTTGACAAAGATTTTCCGGCTTGTGAAGACTATGATTTTTGGCTCAGAGCCACTCCAAAATTTCCGGTGTATTTAATACCGGAGTACCTTACGATAAAAGAAGGCGGCCGCAGTGACCAGCTATCAAGGAAATATCCGGCGATGGATATTTTTCGCATTCACGCATTAAAAAAAATAATTGAAGGTGGAACTTTAAGCAAAGAAGAACATTCAATCGCCCTAATAGAGCTTATAAAAAAAAGCGAAATTTATATCAAAGGCGCTCAAAAACGGAGCAAATTTGAAGAAGTTAAATTATATAGAAAATTAATTCAAGAACTGAAGAAAAATCATGTTTGAAAATTTAAAAAATAAACTTGAAGCTGTATTTTGTTTTACCTTAAATAAAAATCAATTTCGCGATATAGAAAGGCTTTTTTTTGAAATTGTACGCCGGGAGAATACCACCTGTGAAAATATCATAGGATACATTAAAACTGTATCTAATCTAGAAAACCGTGATGGCAGAAATAAGTTTTTTGCCATAAAAAATACCTTAATCCGCCGGCGTTTTCCTCTCACAATTAAAAGACAAAAGATAGATACAAAAAATATATTTCTAAACCAGTTAAAAGAACCGTTAAATGACGATTGGAAAGGAAATAAAAAGTTTAAACCGCTTAAAATTTTTGTAGAAAAAGAAGTAAAAGCAAGCCAGCTTGTCGAAAATTTCAAAAATTTTTTTCCTGACGTTCCAATTGAAGAAGTAAATCTTTACAACAAATATCTAAAAACTAATAAATTCCGCATATCCGACCTCAAAAAACCAATCGTATTTATTATCAAAGAAAAATGGGATTTTTTAAAACCTTGCCCCTGCACAAAAGAACACCTTTCCTGCGGCTATTGGATATTAAATTTAGGCTTTGGCTGTCCGTTTGACTGCTCATATTGCTTCCTGCAGTGCTATTCGAACTTTCCCGGAATAGTCTTACCCGCAAACCTTGAAGATTTTTTTACCCAGTTTGATATTTTATACAAAAATCTGAAAAAACCCATACGAATCGGTACAGGAGAATTTTGCGATTCTCTTGCTCTCGATGATATAACCGGCTATTCAAAACAGCTTATCCCCTATCTAAAAAATAAAAATGTTTTATTTGAATTTAAAACAAAAAGCAATAACGTTGCTAATCTGTTAAAAATCGAACCATCAAAAAATATTACGATTTCCTGGTCACTCAACCCCCCTCTAATAGTAGAAAACGAAGAACTATTAACCGCGAATCTTAAAGAACGCCTGGAAGCCGCAGACGCTGTGCAGAAAAAAGGATATTCGATTGCTTTTCATTTCGATCCAATAATTCATGGCACAAACTGGGAAAAATTATATAGAGGTGTTTTTAAAGAACTATACCAAAAATTACAACCCCCCTTCTCCTGGATAAGCTTAGGCACGTTGCGGTCTCACCGAAGTCTTAAAGCCATAAATGAACTTCGTTTTCCCAAAAGTGACATCTTTTACGGAGAGTTATTTTTAGGAGAAGACAAGAAGTTGAGGTATCCTGAATATCTAAGGCGAGAAATCTACACTTACATGATTAAACAAATACGCGAATACGATTCAAAAACCCCAATATACCTTTGCATGGAAAATAAAAATCTCTGGTCGCTTTTGGATAAAAATTGCACTGCGGAAGTTGAAAATTCACTTTTAGGCCTAGAGTAAACACCGCAAAAGCGCAAAAAGAAATCTTTGCGATTTTGCGTGTGTATTAGTAGCGTTTAATTATTTCGGTATGCGGATAGTAGTGCTTTAGAATCTCCTGATAAGTATAGCCCTTATCAGCCATATACTCCGCACCTTCTTGACACATTCCTGCCCCATGGCCAAAACCAGTACCCCAGAAAAATAACATCTTAGGAGTTTTATCAGCAGAGAATTTTATATCTACCTTAAACGCGCTGCTGCGAAGCTTGTCAAAATAGTTACGTATGTTTAAATCTCCGGTTATGCTGGTTTTTTCCTTTAAGGCCACAACCTCCACAGCTTTATAGGATACGCAAGAACCTTTCACTTTCGAAACTATTTTCTTTAAATCTTTCAGCTCATACCCAAACACAAAAGCAAAATCTTGGGCGTCATAAACTCTTTGCCAGCGATAACTGCTTTTGGCGGTATGCGAACAAAAATTTTCAGGGAAATTAACGCACCAAAGCTCTTCTTCGTAACGGGACAATCCGGTAAATTTTTTTCTGGAATCAAAACCGTGGGCATAATACTCTTTTTTGCTAAACACATCCGGACGGAGGCAGCCGCCACAATTTGAATGATAAATCGCCTCAATTGGCACTTTAGAGTAAATAACTATCTCACCTTTAGTATCATTGACTGCTCGATTGGTCACATCCTTTTCGACAGAAGCACCCTGATAAACTTGGCAATGCACATCCGCGCAAACGTCAAAATTCTTATCCTTGTGACGTGGATTTAATATACTTTTAATCGCAATAGAACGCGCAGCAACCGCCTGAGCCTTGAGGGCTTCTCTGTCGACGTTTGGAGAAATTTCAGCAGGCAATACCCCATAAAGATATTCTTCAACACTTACAACATTAGTTAATGTTATACCATCATCAATTACTACCTTTAAATCTCCT
>JBAYMZ010000174.1:0-3869 GCA_041663385.1 Candidatus Omnitrophota bacterium | reverse complement strand
GGCATCATAAAGCTTATCAATTACCTTTTGGGCGTCTTTCTTGTCCTTGAGTTCTTCAAGTGCTTTTTCTATAAGATTGTTTTGTTTCTCGTCTGCAATAACTTTCAATGTGCTTTTTAAGGCTTCCTGTTTTCTAAGCCATTCATTTATCCAGCCGTCAAGGGTTCCGCGGTATACATTCATATTCTTTTCGCGGTAATGTTTTTCAAGTGAATTCCTATACTCACGGGCAAAATGTAAAGCGTGATTGTCATAATCCCATTCTGTTTTCTGGTCTGTTCTCCCTGTCCAGATTGCACGGGCATAACGGGAAACGGCATAACGCCATCGGGGGGCTAGTTTTTCAAATATATTCTGCACTATTTTTTTATAAATCGTCCTTAATATCTTCAACTTCTTTTGAGCCGTTTATATTTTCTTGTTTCTGCTCAGGGTCTAAATCATTAAGAATTGATTCAAACTCTGCCACATGTGTTTTTTCCTCTTTGATTACGTCCAGTAAAACTTTTTTGACTAAAGGATTATCGGCCATTTCTGCCAAAGAAGTATAAAGGGTTATTGCGCTTATCTCGGAAGAAATAGCCATTCGGAGTATTTGTCCGCAATCTTTGGAATCAGCTTTAATTTCGGTCGTAGAAGACAAGGCCTCATTAATTGCATTCTTAACAACTATCTTTAAATAAAGTTCGTCTAGTTCCATTTTTTCACCTTCAGCCTAGCGGTTTCGTAAGAGTGCCATCTTTGCCGTCGTCGTCAATTTCGCCGGTTTCTTCCGGTTTATCAATCGGGACAAGTTTAATATCTTCTGACAATAACCCTTCTTTTTTGAATGCTTCTTCAAGCTCCGGGTATGAACACTGCCTTATCAAGATTTCAGTTTTTTTAGCGGTCAAGTCTGCCTTTTCGGCCATCGTTTCATCGTAAAGATTATCGAACTCAATTTCAAAGTCATCCTCTAAAACACCCATATCGGAAACTTCTTTGTCATATAATATAAATGTATTAACAATAAATCTAAGTAAAGGCTCTATCTCTTCTTCCTGATATGTCGATCTTATGTTTTCATTTGTAGAATGAATCTGAAATGCTGCCTGAGAGTATGTCGCATTACCCCCGCCAAAAAAATATTCCGGACTCATCCCGGTCACAGAAGCGACAAAAGATTGAAACACCGGCGCAATGTCAGCAGTACCGGGAGCTATGTTATTATTTAAAATGTCAAGAGTCATTCCTTTTGCTGTTGCTATAGGCGTACTAATTCCCATTGTCTGGTCTAGCCGTTGCAGTTGTGCCCTCATTTGACCCATCATTGTATCTGTCGAAATATCGCCGTCCATTTTTTCGATAAGAACCTGGGAGCGGACAAGCAGTATTTTTAAGATGTGGATGTATAGATTCCATGCTTCAGCAGCCGTTCTTAATTGAGGAAGCCTATTCAGCCCCACACCAAAAAGAGGCTCAAACCCGGGGCAAGTAAAAAAAGCTGAAACCCCATGTTTTAACTTTGTACCCATACAGTAAATGTCGCCGACCTTAATAGGCATGTAAGGTTGTGTTATCCCGGTGTACGACGCACCCATGCCATAAGCGAATTGAGTGTCATTAAATACATTAAATGTAACTTCATCACCTCGCTGGATAGGCACAACAAGCGATCCCCTGGGAGATAACAGGCTATAGAACAAAGCATCTTTTATTACGTTTTTTATTTTGCGCTTATGTATTAACTTTTTGATAGCTTTATTAAATTTTTTGTCCTTTGACTTTATTTCAGGGAATTTTTTTAAAGCCAATTTGAGGGGCCTGTCAACCATTTCCGGAAGTGTCGGCATTGACAGGTAGTCGATGTAATTTATCCGGTAAGGCGTATAATTGATATAACTTGTTAAAGTAGAAGGGTCACCTGTTACATTGATCTTTACAGCTCCATCTGCGTAAACGGTATTCAGAGCTGCAGCAAACTTTTTATCATTTTCAACAACACTGTTAAATACAGACGAAAATTTCTTTTCCGTTTGGTCATCGGCTTTGACTAAGTCATCTTTCAACTCATATTCTGCGTTTATAATCTCAGTAATATATGGCTTATAATCTTTAGCATTTTTTACACGTTCATGTTCCCGCTGCGCGTATGCGTAAATCAGATTATTTTCATTGATACTGTTTACGCTCTGAGTGTTCCGAGCCTCCTGTAATGCTTGCATTGAGGAGTTTATAATAGAATCGATGTTATGGACTTCAAAAGCGTTTCGGATTTCCATAACAAGTTTTTTATTTTCTACAACTTCATTTTCGGGAAGTAAAGCCAGCTTTTCAACCGAGTCTATCATTGCAGCCAGTAATTTATAAGGGCTTGTTTGGTTCATTCTATTCTCCTAATCCTCATACTCGATCAAAATTTTCTGAAAGGGTTCCATCTTCTTTATATATACCAGTTTTTTTTAATAATTCTCTGCTATAATCTTTATCAGTTTTTACGCGTTCAAGTCTTTCTTTAAGGGCGTGTTCTATTTTTTGATATTCTATTTTTGTCATAATACACTTCCGGGCGGTTCCGGTAATGGCATCCGGTGGGTAATCCCCTGTTCCGCTGTAATCTCCCCGTCAATTAAAAAAATCCCGTGTTCTCTATGGCCCATAAAAATACTGCATCCGTCAAAAATCAAAACGGATGTGTAAACTTCTGGCAATCTGTCTTTAACATTTATCCATTTCATAATCAATCCTCATACTCAAAACCTAAATTTTTAATCATTATGTGATTTTCACCACCACCATATAAAGGTAAATCGAATCCTTTTTGCTTTACGGTAGAAGGGGCATTATGTTGAAGTTCACCACCTGACATTATTATTGCTTTTGCTTCCTTGATAACTTGCACGCCGATTTTTCTTAATACTTCTTTTTCAAGTTGTTTAGCTTCAGCTTCACTTATTGGTGTAGACCGTGGGGCTGTGAGATTTTTAACGAATACCGCCAAAGCGTCTTTTATTTCTTCTCTGCTTACAACTTTTTCAGCAGCTATACGTAGCACGGGGCGTGGTGGTATTGTTGGGGTGCCGTAATGATTGTAAGTCATAACGTCTGCCAAGCTTTCGCCGTTGGGATAAACAGCGTGTTTGACTCCAATATTGATTTGCATTTAAATTAAACAGCCTCTTTTCTCATAAAATACTATTTCTCTATTTTTAGACAATAAATCATTTTCTAACAATTTAGTTAATCGTTTACCGCATGTCCGACATTTTTCTTTATCATTATATCTGCACCATTTTTTATTTTTATATTTCTCTGTTAATCCTGAATCGCTACTCGTACAGAAATACTGTTCTTTCTGAACTTCACTAATAAACTTATTAAAACCAGATACCGAGTTTCTTATTCTGCCATCGTCAGATTTCATAATAATATCTCCTTATTTTATTTTTATACCCCCGTATAAACTCTCATTCGTTATCCATCCCACACTTCCCCAACAATGTCAAGAATTATTCTTTAACTATTTTGCCTATTCCGAAAATGTCTTTTATAACCTTTTCAGGCTTGTTGTTAAGAAAATCGTCACAAGCTTTTTTAGCACCAGGAAAAGGCGCGTATTCATAATCGTGTACAAGAATAATGCCACCCTTGACCATCTTATGATAAACCTTGTTAAAGCTGTCAGTTATGGAAGTGTAAAAATCTCCATCAAAAAAAGCAAAACATATTTTATCAGGGTATTTGGAATCCGGTATATCTGCAAAAAATCCCTCATTTATAACAGGTAATTTTAACCCGGCATCTTCAAAAGTCTTTTTGAACATTTCAATTGATACGGTAGACGCCCCTTCTTCACAGGGAGTTGAACCGTCTTCTGCTGTCTTCGGGGG
>JBAYMZ010000173.1:0-3881 GCA_041663385.1 Candidatus Omnitrophota bacterium | reverse complement strand
GTGCAGGGCGTTGGCTTCCGGCCTTATGTTTATAAGCTTGCTAAGAAATTTAGCCTTGCCGGACACATTTTTAATGATACAAAAGGTGTTGTTGTTGAGCTTGAAGGAGAAAGTTCAAAGATAGATAGTTTTATCGACGCGCTGAAAAAATCCAGCCCGGTTGAAAGTTCTATAAATTCAATAACAAAGGAAGAAGTGCTTCTTAAAGGCGAGAAAAATTTTTCTATAGCACAAAGTAGGCAAGGCGAAAATAAATTTGTCATGATGCCGGCAGATATTGGCATCTGTGATGATTGTTTGCGTGAGCTGTTTGATAAAAAAAACCGTCGCTATCTTTACCCCTTCGTTAACTGCACCAATTGCGGACCGCGTTTTAGCATCATCAAGGGTGTTCCTTATGACCGGGCCAAAACCACGATGAATGAATTTCAAATGTGTAAAGCGTGTTCTGCAGAATACAAGAATGTTTTGGAACGAAGGTTTCATGCTGAACCAACTTCATGTTTTGATTGCGGGCCTGAGATAAAACTGTTAAATGATTTTCAAAGCGTAAAAGTTATTTATGGGAAAAATTCTACCAAAGATTTGATAAAAACTGCCGGCTTAATTCACCGGGGAAAAATTATCGCCATAAAGGGAATCGGCGGTTATCATCTGGGCTGTGATGCCTATAATAAAAAAACCGTCAAACGCCTTAGAGCGCTCAAAGCAAGGCTTACCAAGCCTTTTGCACTCATGGCGGAAAACCTTGAATCTATTGAGAAAATCTGCTTTATTAGCGATAAAGAAAAAGAAATTATTCAGAATAGCCGCCGGCCAATAGTTTTGCTAAAAATAAAAAAACAGCTCCCCCTTATGGATGAAGTCGCACCGGGACAAGCTTATCTTGGCGTTATGCTTGCTTACGCGCCAATACATTATTTAATTTTTAATTACCTGAAAAAATATTCTGCCGCGCCACTCCTTGTAATGACCTCGGCAAATAAAGAAAATTTTCCGCTAATTTTCAAAGAGGAGGGCCTCGCGCAGATTAAAGATTGCGCTGATGCTTTTTTGGTGCACAATCGCAGTATCGAAACCAGGTCTGATGATTCTATCGCGAGAGTTTTTGAAAATAAGGAAGTCTTAATCAGAAAAGCCCGTGGCTATGTTCCTGACTTTATGGATTTTAAGCATAAGAAAACCATACTTGCCTGTGGAGCAGAGCTCAAAAATACTTTTGCCATTGCCAAACAAGGATACCTTGTTAATTCGCCATATATCGGAGATTTAAAAAATTATAAAAATTACGAATTCTTTTTAAATGCACTTTTGCATTATAAAAATATTCTTGATGTTGAGCCGGAAATTATCGCCTATGATTTTCATCCGGAATATCTTTCCACGCAATACGCGCTTTCGCTAAACAAAGAGGCAATTGCTGTCTGGCATCATCATGCCCATCTTGCGGCTTGCCTTTTCGAAAACAAGGTAAAAGGCAAAGCTATCGGCGTATGCTTTGACGGAGCGGGCTTGGGCCAGGATAACGCAATCTGGGGCGGGGAATTTTTTATTACTGATACTAAGAGTTTCAAAAGGCTTGCGCATTTTAAGTATTTCGGCCTTCTCGGCGCGGATAAATCAGCAGAGGAGCCACGCCGTATGGCTTTTTCTTTGCTCTATGATATTTTTGGGGAAAATATGTTTAAGCCTAAGCTGGAATGTCTTAGCGCTTTTGACACAAGGGAAAAACATATTTTTTATAACCTTATGCAAAATGATGAAGCAATTTTAAGCTCATCGGCCGGAAGGCTTTTTGACGCAGCAGCAAGTATTTTGGGTATAATGCAGAAAGTTGGTTATGAAGCTGAAGCGGCAATCCTTCTGGAAATGCTTGCCTCGTCTTTTACGGGAAGAGCAGAGAGTTATGAGTATAAATTAAATAAAGAAAAGAATACCTATATAATAGACTGGCAGCCGCTTTTTTTCGGGCTGGTTAAAGATGTTTTGGCAAAGAAGGATAAAAAACTTATTGCTTATAAATTCCATTTAACCTTTGCAAAAATAATCAGCAAAGTTTGTGCGCTTTTAAGAAAAGATTGTGGTATAAATGATGTAGCTTTGTCCGGCGGGGTTTTCCAGAATTTTCTCTTGCTGAAGTTGGCAGTAGATAATTTGCGTGCGCATAAATTTAAGGTGCACTATCATAAAAGAATACCTACGAACGATTCAGGAATATCAGTAGGACAGGCAGTAGTTGTTAATGAGAACATGAAATAAAGGTTAAGGCTGAGATTAAGGCGGAAGCAAGAATTCCACCTTAGCCTAAACCTTAACCTCAACCTTTTTGGAGGGTAATATGTGCCTTGCTTATCCGATGAAAGTAATTGAAGTAAATAAAAATCGCGCTATCGTTGATGCCGAGGGCATCAAGCGGGAAATAAATATCGAATTTTTAAAGAATGCAAAAGTTGGAGATTATTTAATGGTTCATGCCGGCTTTGCCATAGAGAAATTTGACGAGAAAAGAGCCAAGGAAACCATTGGCTATTTTAAGGAATGCAAAGATGCGTTACGAAAAACTCTTAAGAGATAAAAAGATAATCCAACAGGCGCTGGCGAAAATCCGCGATTTAAACATCAAAAAAGATGTAAATATCATGGAGGTTTGCGGCACGCATACTTATACTTTTTTTAGATTTGGCTTACGAAAAATGCTCCCGCCGAATATTCATTTAATTTCCGGGCCGGGTTGCCCGGTTTGTATCACTGAAGACAGTTTCGTCGATAAAGCAATTATTCTCGCCCGCGATAAAAATAATGTTATTGCTACTTTTGGTGATCTTATAAAAGTAAGAGGCACGAAATTTTCTCTTGAGGATGAGCGCGCCCTTGGCGCAAACATATCAGTGGTTTATTCTCCAAGCGAGGCGATAGAACTCGCGGTAGATAATCCTAAGAAACGAATTATATTTTTAGGCGTTGGCTTTGAAACCACTGCGCCGCTATCGGCTTCCATTGTCAAAGAAGCAAAACAAAAAAAACTTAATAATTTTTTCTTGCTGAGTTCACATCGATTAATTCCGCCGGCAATGAAAGTGCTTTGTGAAGATAAAGATATTAATATTGACGGATTTCTTTGCCCAGGCCATGTTTCAGCAATTATCGGTGCAGAGGCTTATCGTGAGATTGCACAGAAATTCCATAAGCCTTGTGTTATCGGCGGTTTCGAGCCTCTGGATATGCTGATTGCGATGTATAAAATCTGTCTGCAAGTAAAAGAAAAAAAGAGCATTGTTGAGAATGAATACGATAGAGTAGTAAAACAAAAAGGAAATCTTGCCGCGAGGAAGCTTTTGAATGAGGTTTTTTGTGTACAAGATGCTTCATGGAGAGGCTTCGGAAGCATTAAAAAAAGCGGACTATTTTTAAAAGGAAAATATAAAAAATTTGATGCGCAAAAATTAATCGGTAAAGAAATTGCCACAAAAAAGAGAACAAACAATTGTCGCTGTGCGGATGTGGTTAAGGGTAAAATCCGGCCTTCGGAGTGCCCTTTATTTAAAAAAGCCTGCAATCCGGATAAGCCGCTTGGACCCTGCATGATTTCCTTTGAAGGCAGCTGCAGAATTTACTATGAATATGGCGGCTGATTTGATACAATAATTTAAACTAGTTACAAATATTTGTAGTTTAGAATGTTGGAATAACGCGGGTACAAAGAACATGCAGATAAGATAATTATGGAAAAGAAGAAACTGCTAGGACAAAAAATATTCGGGATTATTTTAATCATTTTAGGTGTGTTTTTATTTTTAATTTGCTTTCTTCCTTATTATGCATCAGTTCCGCGAAGGGTAATTCCATATTGGAATGCAGTGGCAAAAAATTTTATTCAGGGC
>JBAYMZ010000172.1:0-3887 GCA_041663385.1 Candidatus Omnitrophota bacterium | reverse complement strand
GATTGAGCAGTTGAGAGTGTTGTATGGGGGATGAGGATTTAGTTACCCCGCCTCACAGGAGAGGCTGAAAAATTCTCTAAGATAATTTTTCAGCGTTCGGCGGGGTTAATTCGCGCTATTGTTTTTCTGTGTGTATCCACACAGAAAAACAATAGCGCTCATTAAATTAACAGTTGATAAATTTTATAATTTTGCAACAATATAATAGATAAAAAGAATTATTATTAATATTAAACAAAAATATTACGGTTTTCATGCATCCAATCAGATCTCATTCCAAAAATATTCTTACATTTGAAAGATTCCAGATACCTTACCGCGTATTTGGCAAAGGTGAGGACATTGTTTGTTTAAATGGCGTTCAGCAATCAATGGCCATGTGGCTTTCTTTTGTTAAGAAGTTTGGTCATTATTTTAGAATTACTTTATTTGATTTTCCTCATCAGGGTAAAGCTAAAATTAATAGTGGCCCCAACTCAGTTTCTCTCGATGAGCAAGTGGGGATTTTGCACGCGATAATTAAAGAGTTAGGCATAAAATCAGCAGATATCTGCACCGCATCATGGGGTGGGGTAGTGGCTCTTGATTTTGCTTTGCATTTTCCACAGTATGTAAAAAGGCTTCTTCTTGCCAGTATTGGCATAAAGCCGAATACCTGCATGAAAGATGTGATTCTTAAAGGTACGGCCATGAATAAGCATGACCGGCAGGCTATGGCAGATTTATTAATAAACAGTTTTGGAGATAACTTGCCACAGACGCTTAAAAATCAGATTATTATCCAATTTCAATCTATGTCCGAAGAGAGAATCCGGGCTTTTAGTGAGCATGGAATGTCGGTAATATTCAACGAATCTTTGGATTTAGTAGTTCCACTTTCAAAAGTAACCAAAGAAACAATTCTTTTACATGGTGAAAACGATAAAATTATCGACTATAAAGATGTGAAGAGCATGGCAAAACAAATGCCTGACTGTGTTATAAAAATTATTCCTAAAGTAGGGCATTTTTTGCATCTTGAGAGCGAAAAAGTTTTTGATACTTATGAAGAAGTCCTTCTTCAGAAAAATATCCGCGCGAATCGAGCTTCAGTTTAAATCCTGATTATCAACAACACTTTAAAGGTAAAATTTTTTTATCGGCTGCGGCCATTAACAATAATATTGACAGCATAGTTTGTATGGTATATCATATTATTCATACATTTCATACTATGCGGGTTATGTGGATTAGCATGGATATTAATTTGAAAATAGAAGATAGAAGGGCGAAGATAGATGCTGCACAAAGTAGAATGTTTATCTTCCATTTTCTATCTCCTATCGTTGTGATACAATTATTTGTAACTATTTACGACAAATACGGAGGTTAAATTATGAGCAAATTCAGCGGTCCAAAATTATTTGGAACAGTTACCGTAGGTGAAAGAGGGCAGGTTGTAATTCCTGCGGAAGTACGCAAGCTATATACGATTAAATCCGGTGATAAGCTTGTAGTTTTTTCTAAGGCAGGGCATCCAATCAGTCTTGTTCCGGCAGAACAATTCAATGATTTTCTTGCGCATATGACTCAAATGCTTGAGGAAATTAAAAAAGATAATCCTAAAGTTAAATAAATATTTATGTGTACTGAAAATACAATGGAAATAGGATTGAAGCACGGTGGGAATACAATGGAAATACGATGGAAACACAATTGTATTTCTATGTATTTTAACTGTATTTCAACTGTATTTCTATTTTTGTTCTGTTTCTGTTCTTCGGTTTACGCCGAGGAAGCCCTTAGCTGGCAGGATTGTGTAAAAGAAGCTGCGAAAAATCATCCTGATCTAATTTCCGCACAAGAAGTAATAAAAGAAACCGAGGCCAGCAAAAAGATTACCGCAAGCACTTTATATCCTCAGGTTACCGGCAGCATAGGTGCCTCGACCGCAAGAAATGATAATGGTATTACCAATACCGTTGGCGATACATATGATTATGGCGTTAGTGGCAGTCAATTGATATTTGACGGAACCAAAACAATAAATAATGTTCGGGCTGCTTCTGAAAATATTCAAGCCGCAAAAGAAGCCTATAAATTTACTTCAGTTGACATAAGGCTAAATTTACGCACCGCCTTCATAAATTTATTAAAGGCGCAAGAATCATTGCGTATTTCGGAAGATATTTATAAAATAAGAACCAAAAACTTAGGATTAATCATGCTGCGTTATAAATCAGGGTTGGAACATAAGGGAGCGCTTTTAACCGCGGAAGCAAATTTAGCTTCAGCAAAACTTGGTATTGTTATGTCAAAAAGAGCTGCAATTGTCGCGCAAAGACAGTTGGCAAAAGAAATGGGTAAAATAGAATCAACTTCTGTTATTGCCAGCGGAGATTTTAATATAAAAGAATCAATGGATGAAAAACCGAACTTGGAGAATTTGGCTAAAAATAATCCTTCTTTACGGCAGCTGATTGCCCAGGTTAAATCTGCGGAGTATGGGATAAAGTCTGCCTATGCTGAATTCTTGCCTACACTTTCAGGAACCGCCGGCGCCGGAAAAAACGATTCTCATTGGCCGCCGGAAAGCGACGAGTGGAATTTAGGCCTTAGCATGTCTTTACCTATATTTGAAGGCGGATTACGATCTGCCCAAGTAGACCAGGCGAAAGCAACGTTGGCACAGCTTAAAGCTAACGAGGAAAGTACAAGAAATAATATTATTTTTACACTGGAACAGGCGTTAGCTGGATTAAAAGATTCAGTAGATGACGTAAGGGTGCAGGGGGAATTATTAAACGCGACAGAAGAGCGTTCAAAAATTGCGCAGGCACAGTATGCGATAGGTTTTATATCATTTGATAACTGGACAATTATAGAGGATAATTTAGTAAGTGCCAAAAGGTCTCTATTAAACGCTAAAGCCGCTGCGCTTCTTGCTGAAGCCAGTTGGGTTAAGGCGAAAGGAGAAACATTAGAATATGCGAACTAAAATTGTGAAAATTACTTTTATTTTAATGGTTGCGGGCATAGCGTTTGCTGTCTGGTATTTTAAATTTAAGCCATCAAAGGTGGCTACGGAGATTGTAAAAGAGATTAGCCCTTTTGTTGGCACCATAGAAAGCATTATTTCCACAACTGGAACGGTTTTGCCTAAAAATAGATTGGAAATAAAACCTCCGGTTAGCGGAAGGGTTGAAGAGGTGCTGGTAAAAGAGGGAGAAAAAGTAAAAGCAGGCCAAACTGTTGCTTGGATGAGTTCAACCGAACGCGCGGCAATGCTTGATGCGGCAACAGGGCAAGGAGAAGAAACTTTAAAGTACTGGAAAGACGTCTATAAGGCCATTTCCCTAATCTCTCCGATTAATGGAGAGGTTATCGTCGCAACGACTCAACCCGGACAAACCGTTGCTACAAGTGATGCTGTAATTGTTTTATCCGATAAATTAATAGTCCGCGCGCAGGTTGATGAAACAGATATTGGCAAGATTAAGCTTAACCAAAATGCAAATGTTACGCTTGACGCCTATCTGGGTGTTCAAATAAAAGCTAAGGTTGAACATATTTATTATGAATCAGAAACTGTAAATAATGTAACTATATATAAAGTTGACCTTGTCCCGGAAATGACGCCGGATTTTTTTCGTTCCGGAATGAATGCAACTGTGGACTTTACAGTTATGAGCAAGGAGAATGTTGTGCTTGTACCAGTTGCGTCAGTCCGCAAGGATAAAAACGAAAGCTATGTTTTATTGAAGCAATCCGGCAGTGAAAATCCTGTTAAGCGAGTGGTCGAATTGGGGATTACCGATGATAAAAATTACGAAATTATTTCCGGATTAACTATCGATGATATTGTAATTGTTACGACAAAAAAATACACATTTCCAAGTAATGGCAAT
>JBAYMZ010000171.1:0-3949 GCA_041663385.1 Candidatus Omnitrophota bacterium | reverse complement strand
TCAGCAGTTATTTTAAAAATTACATATTGGTTGTCTGCGTTCTTGTTGCCGGAGTTCTTGAATTATTATTTCCGTTATTTGCCTTAAAAAGAGAAGGTTTCCATTTTGGGTTTAAAATCAAAGAAGCACTGTTAGATCCTGTATTGAAAAGAATGCTTAAGCTTTTTGTGCCGCGAATCTGGGCGAGTGTAGTTTATCAACTTAATGTTTTTGTTGATACTATTTATGCCTCGTTTTCGCAAATTACCGGCGCCGGCGCTCTTGCCGCGATAAATTATTCAACTCGTTTGATACAACTGCCCTTTGCTTTAATTGTTTTATCAATTACTCCGGTTGTGGTGGTTGATTTTTCAAAATATTATAAAGAAGGCAATATGGAAGATTTTAAAAAACTTTTGGTGTTTTCTTTTCAAAATATAATCTTTTTTGTTGTGCCCATAACTATAATGTTTCTATTTTTACCTAAGGCGATAGTGGATGTTTTATTCAAGCGAGGAGAGTTTAACGTTTCTTCGCTCGAGATTACCTCTTCGGCATTTTTCTATTATTCTTTCGGGGTATTATTTATGTGCGCCAACAGATTAATGGTTACTTCATTTTACGCTCTCAAAGATACGCGTACGCCCGCGAAAACAGCAACTGTAGGGCTAATTATAAATATAATGCTTAACACTATTCTTATGTTTCCTTTAAAAATCGGCGGCGTAGCCCTTGCAACTTCTATTTCTTCAGCAATAACTTTTATTCTGCTTTATAGATACCTTATAAAAAGGATAGGGAAGATTCAGTGGGCCGATACCAAAGAACAAACAATAAAAGTATTTTTGATAAGCATTCTGGCCGGAGCGATAGCTAGTTTGTTATGGTCAAATATGCCATACAATAAATATATCAAAGCTTTAACGATTCTATCAGTATCAACAACAATGTTTATTTCGCTTGGGCTCGCTTTTGGCCTTAAACAATTACATTATGTAAAAAGATGGATATTGGGTAGAGGGCAGAAAACGCAAGGCGATTAACGCTAAACAGGGGCATGAAGGAAAATATGCGAAAGGACAAAATAGATTCACGTCAGAAAAGCGATAGAAAACATCTTACGGAAGTAATAAAAAATTTACCGTTGACTTCTGGCGTCTACATAATGAAATCTAAAGTTGGGGAAGTGCTTTATGTGGGCAAAGCGTCGTCGCTAAAGAAACGCGTGTCCAGCTACTTTACCAGGCAAGTTTCTCTAAAGACAGGCTTGCTTGTTAGCCATATTGCAGATATAGAATATATTGAATGCGATAGCCAAGAGCAGGCTTTAATTTTAGAAGCAGCTTTAATCAAAGAAAAGAAACCTAAATATAATATTTCTCTGCGCGACGATAAAAGCTATCCTTATGTTGAAATAACTCGCGAAGAATTTCCCCGCATTTCTATTACCAGAAAAAGAATAAATAAAAAAAGCACATTTCTTGGGCCTTATCCGCAAGCTAATGTTGTTAAGTCAGCGCTCAACACATTAAGAAAAATATTTCCTTATTGCACCTGCAGATGCTTTAAAAAAAGTACCTGTCTTTTTTTTCATCTTAAGCTTTGTCCCGGGCCTTGTGCCGGGAAAATATCGCCGCATGAATATCAAGAAAATATGAGAGCGATAATAAAAGTATTTAAAGGGGAAAGAGAGGAGTTGATTGAATATTTGCGCGGCAAAATGCAAAAACTTTCGAAGGAAAATAAATTCGAAGAAGCAGCTGAGTTCCGTGATAAATTAAACGCGCTTATTAATTTGTATCAGGGGAGAAACCTTACGCATGAGTTGATTTCGCTTAAAGAGATTTTGTGCCTGCCTCGAACACCTCTTTACATAGAAGCAATGGATATTTCTTCTTTGAGCGGTAAAGAAGCTACCGGTTCAGTGATTGTCTTTAAAAATGCCGTTCCAGATAAAAATTCTTACCGGAGGTATCGTATAAAATGGGTATCGGGTATAGATGATTACGCTTGTATTGCCGAAGTAACGCAAAGAAGGTATGCCAGATTGTATTCTGAAAAAAGAAAAATGCCGGATCTTTTGATTGTAGACGGCGGGCTAGGGCATGTTCAGACAGCAAAGATTGAACTCGATAAACTGAATTTAAAAATTCCTCTTATCGGCATAGCTAAGAGGAACGAAGAAATATGGTTCCCTGAAGGCAAATCACCGTTGGTTATTTCTAAGGCCAGCCCTTCTTTGCATTTGATTCAGAGGATAAGAGACGAGGCGCACAGGTTCGCGCGAAAATACCATTTGTTATTGAGAAAAAAGAAGTTAGTTGGAACAGTTACACGTCATAGGTAACACGTTTAGAAAACAGACGTGTTACGGGATACCTGTTACGTGCGACATCTACAAATTATGACAGATTTTGAGAAAAAGGTTTTGAGGATCGTTGCAAAAATACCAGTGGGAGAGGTGCGCAGCTATAAATGGGTGGCAAAACAGGCAGGTTGCCCCAAAGCTTGCCGGGCAGTAGCCAATGCTTTGCATAAGAATCCTTTCCCTCTATTGATACCCTGTCATCGTGTAATAAAATCTTCAAAAAAAACCGGCGGGTACGCTTTGGGAGCAGGGCTCAAAAGCTCTTTAATCAAACTGGAAAAGAAAATAAAAGGCTTAATAAAATAGGCCCAATGCGCAAGTTGACATTATTTTAAAATATAATACAATGAAAATAATTGAGCCAGCCTGAAATTGCCCCGAAGGTTATAATCAGTTTATCTGGCTCATTACCCCGGCTCGGCTATATACATCAAAATTCTCTTCGATAATTTTGATGACCTCGCCGGGGTTAATTCGCACTAGTATTTTTTCTTCGCCACTATGGCTCGAAAAAATACTGTGCTCATTAATAAAAACAAGAGGCAGCAAAGATGGAAATTAAAGACATTCTGGAATTAATGATTGATAAGAATATTTCCGATATTTTTATCCGGGCTAACAGCCAGCTTAGAGGAAGAATATGCACCCAGGTAGAGATAGTAAGTAATGATAATATAAGCAGCGTAGACGTTGACAGGTTTGTTAAAGAAATAAGCTCGCCGGTTAATTTAGAAATTCTAAGAACAAAAAAGAGTAGCGAATTCACTATTTGGCATCGTGATACCTGGCGTTTTCGTGTAGGTATTTTTTATCAAAGAAATACCATTTCTATAGTCATGAGGAAGATAGACTTAAAAATACCTTCCTTTGAGAAGTTAAATCTTCCAGCCAAGGTTTTAGAAAAGTTTTCCAAAGAAAGAAGGGGCATGATCCTGCTTACAGGAATCACCGGTAGCGGCAAATCAACCACAATCGCAAGCATGATAGAATATATTAACGAGAATTGTAAACGCCATATTCTTACAATCGAAGAGCCGGTAGAATTCACTTTTAATGATCAAAAATCCATAATTAATCAGAGAGAAATAGGCGTTGACGTTGAGACTTATTCTGACGCTTTAAGGCAATTTGCCCTGCATTCGCCGGATGTAATTTTTGTCGGAAATATTCGTGATGCAGAAACCTGCCGCGCGGCGCTTACTGCTGCTGAGATGGGTATCCTTGTTTTTTCGACAATGCATACCGTGAATGCGTCGACAACTATAGACAGAATAATTAATTTTTTTCCTCCTCATCAGCACCGGCTTATACTTGAACAGCTTTCATATCTCTTAAAAGGAGTTTTTTCTCAAAGATTACTTCCGCGTAAAGACATGGGAGGACTTATCCCGGCATACGAAGCAATGGTACTAAGCCCATCAATATCCCGCCTGTTAATTGAAGAAAAAGTATGGGAAATTCCAAAGTATATTGCAAGCGGTGATATTTATGGTATGAAAACATTTCATCAGTGCCTTCTTGAATTGGTTCATGCCGGCAGGATAACATCGGAAGTCGCTTTGGAATATGCCGACAAAAAAGAAGAGCTTGAAATGGAACTTC
>JBAYMZ010000170.1:0-3963 GCA_041663385.1 Candidatus Omnitrophota bacterium | reverse complement strand
TACCCGGGATGAAAGTTATATTAAGAAAGACGGGGTTGTATGCCGGAACTATAAATTTCTTTAAAGAATATAGAATCGAGATCATTACGCTTGATAGGCCAATAAGCAGAAGATAAAAAAAAGTTATGCGCGTAAACGATACCGCGAGGTTAAATTTATATAAATTAGAAATATACCCGGGAGCGGTAAGCATAACCAGCTGTTTGCTAAAAAATATGCCGAATATGGTAAATACAGCTAAAATTATAGAAAAGATACATATGAGGTGCCGGCCGGCCTCAAACATCTTTTCTTTTTCGCTATGGTATTCCGAAAGAACCGGGGTGGCGACAGAATCAGTAAATCCCTCAGCAAATATGCTGCGAAAAATATTAGGGAGCCGGAAAGCGACCAAAAAGGCTTCAAATACATCGGAAGTACCGAAAAACTTGGCCATTAGTATGTCGCGGATAAAACCTAACACCCTAGAGACAAGCGTCCCGATAGTCATTGTCGATACGTGTTTTATAACTTTTTTAAACATGGTTTAAGCTCACAATAAAAATGGATATAAATCACAAATTACAATGCACAAATCACATACAATAAACAATTTCGAAACCACAATAAACAAACAAATACTTGTGATTTTGGAATTGTTTATTGTATATTATTTGTAATTTGTTTATTGTGTATTGTGATTTAATCAAATTTGCGTTCATCTGTGCAAATGGAGAAAAAGCCCTTGACATATCTGGCTTATTCTTATAAAATCCTTTAAATTATTATAATATGGAACACTTAACTGGCAAGCCAATTAAGTAAACTATGGCTTGCCCACATAGTAACATCCGCTAAAGCCTGGACTATGGCGGGTAACCAAGCAATAAAAGGAGATATTTTATATGCCACAAAGACGAGCCGCAAAAAAAGATTTGAGACAAAACGCAAAAAAACATGAAAGAAATCTATTGGTAAGAGAGCAGATTAAAACCGCTTTAAAGAAATTTAAAAAAACTCTTGAAACTAAAGATATTTCAAAAACCAAAGAAGCATTAGAGCTTATCTACAAGGTATTCGACAGGGCTGCCTCAAAAAATCTGATCCACCCCAACAAAGCCGCAAGAAAGAAAAGCCAATTTGCTACACTATTTAAGAAGCTTGCGGTAAAAAAGACCTAGAAAGAAATAATTCAATAGCAATTCGCGGTTCCATTCCTTTCTCTTTTATCATTCTGTCTGTTTTCAAAAGATAATTTAAATATTTCCTTCTTAAGCCGCTATCCTTAAGATAAGAAACTTCGCTTACTAAAACCCCAAAAAGCTGTAAACCCAATGCTTTTTTTTCGGAATCCGTTGTTCTTGTCTCAAAAAGCCTGGCTAAAATATACAACGCTTGAGATAAATCACCGGATCTGACGCTATTGATAAAATCGCCAAAACTTATCTGATAGGCTTGTTTACCAGCTTTAAAAACTAATGAATTTGAAAAAATAAAGCTCAAAAATTTATCTTGAGCTATTCTTCTATCATTTACAAAATAATCCTTTTCTGTTTCAAACAAAATATAATTGTTCGAAAGTATTTTGGTTATATTGTTAAGCAAAAAATCTTTTATTGCTTTCGGTATACTTTCCGCGTCTTTGAAAATCAAAATTTTGTTTTTATCAAAAGAAATAAGTGAAATTTTTTCCTGTAAATCTTTTATGTCTATTTCTTTTGCATAGAAAATGAGGGTAAGAAGGGATCCGGGGACTACTGGAAGTATTGTTTTCTTTATATTTTCTGTTATCAGCCGGCGCTGCTCAAAATCCTGCCCGCAAATAAAAAAAATTTTCTCTTTTAATTTTGCCATTCTTCGATAACCGCCTCTATGGTTCTTCTTGCGGTATCAGCAATCAAAAGCTCCTGCGCCTGGGATTCGCTTTTAGCATTGGGGCCTGAGAGAAAAAAACTGGATTCTCCGACAATCTCTTTCTTTTTTATCTCTTTTCCGTCAGAATCTACCAGTTTAATAAGAACATAAAGCCGTAAACGCTGCTCGTTTACATCTTCTGTCCCGGTATAACGCAAAGCTTCTCTTGTATACTGCGTGACTTCAGAAGTAAGTTTGAGGGCACCGTCCTCCACGCTTACAACTTTCAAATGCCCGTCGATATTAAACTTATTTATCAATTCGTTGGTAAATCTATTTTCAATCAATCTCGGATAACTTGTATATGTGGAATAACGCTGCGATTCTCCGGTTATATTTATTTTGTTTAGTGTTGGGGCAATAAATATCTTACTGCTGGAATACACAAATCCTCTCGTTGTATATCCGCAGCCGCAAAGAGCAATTAAGAGGAATAACGCTATTTTTTTCATGGTATTATATTTTTAGTAGTTTGCCTCCTTACGGGGAGGCTTCGCTTCGCTACACTCTATTTGATAGCTTGTTGAATAAAAACATGCACTTTTCTTTTAAAACCAACTACTAGCTACGAACAACTAACTACACCCTTGTTTATTTTATTTTACTCTTAACTTTCGCAAGGGCGGCACTTGCCTTTTCCATATAATCAGTATCAGAATATCTGTCTAAAACTATATTATAATAAGCTTCCGCGGCTTTATATTTTTTCTGGTTTTCATAAAATTGACCAATATCTAAATTCTTCTTTGCTTCTCTATTACGTAACTCCTTAAGTTGAGCCGTAGCCTGAGGTGAAATTTCCGCTTCAGGATGGCTCTTTATAAATTCATCAAGCTTCTTGGTGGCTTCCTCAACCGCTGTTGAATCATAATCAGCGCCGCCAGAAGCCTTGAATGTCGCAATAGCAAGTTGATATTTAGCAGGAGATGCCCACTCGCTATCCGGATAATTATCCCCTACCTTCTGGAACGCATCCCTGGCTTCATCATAACGGCCAAGCTTAAGCAGTAATATTCCCATTTTATATTGTGCCTTGGCCGCATATGGAGAATACGGCACTTTATCTACTATCTTTTTAAAAATTTCAATAGAAGGATGGTCAACAAAATCATAGACAGAAACACCAAGCCATTTCTTCGGCTCTTTGTTTAAAAAAGAATCGCCTATATTATATTCTCTTTCTATTACTTCGTTTATTCGCTGACTGTTTGGATAACTCTCTATGACTTTCTGATATTGAAGAAATGCCTGATAAGGTTGATCCATTTCTTCAAGGCACCTTCCTATATAATACTGCGCGTCAGCCGCCTCTTTAGAATCAGCGTAATTTATAACAAGTTTCCTAAATTCAACATAAGCCTCTTTATATTTTTTATCATTAAAAAGCGTTTCTGCTTCTTTGTATTGCAGAAAAGGGGTGGCTAACGGGGAATTTTTTGGATTTTTCCATTTCTGAGTCTTGGGCGACCAAATCCAGAATGAATAAGCGCGAAAAGGGATTGTCGCCAGGATTAGAAGAATAATGATTTTCTTAGTTTGTATGCGCATATTATATGATTGTTTTGAGGAATTCGATATCAGAAACTATACCAAAAGCGCATAGCTTTGTCAAATTCTTAATGAGCACGTGATTTTTCCAAGCCACTAGTGGCGTAGGAAAAATCACAGTGCGAATTAACCCTGCCGAACGTTGTGAAATTATCGAAGAGAATTTCACAACATCTTCTGTGAGGCAGGGTAATGCGATTCCAGGGGATGAAAAGCATTTTTCTATCCCTTTGTCTTCATCTCCACTTTAACCTTTCTCCTTGCGATGGAAATGAGGGCTAATGCAAGAACAAAATAATAACCAAATATCGCCAATAGAGAAAAATGACAGAAAAAGAAAGAGAATTTAATTGAACCTAAAACCTTTGAAAGATTATAAAATACAGGGATTAACGCGGATAAAACGCTCCCGATAGATTGAGCAATAAACTTAAAAGGCGAAAGCACAATGAGAATAAAATTTATAATTAAAATAAGCGAAAAAAACGGAATAAGAATAATGTTGTTAAAAACACTTAATAT
>JBAYMZ010000169.1:0-3990 GCA_041663385.1 Candidatus Omnitrophota bacterium | reverse complement strand
TTTGAGCCCCATCAATAATTATTGATTCCACAGAACTTGAAGCTAAAGCGTTCATTGCAAGAGTTTTAGAAACAGTTACGGAAGGTTGAAGGCTATCTACGGTAAGCGGCCGGCGGCGTAAACTCATTTGACGATTAAAAATCGTATTATAATTAGCATGATAGCTTATCTCTTCCAGAGAAAAACGTCTTGCCTTTATCCATTCTTCACGCAAAGCCTCAAACTCTTTTATCTTATTCGGATAAAGCGCAAGCGTCATTTCCAGCGATGCATCATCTACAGTAAATAAACGTGCGTTCCAAAGTGTCCGCGAGTCCGTGGTAATATTTTTATCCCAAATATCCTCTGCGCTCAGGCCCCTTTGCGACAACCAAATACTAATGTCTTCTCCGAATAATTTTTTTGCTTTACCGGAATCAGAAATGCCATAGAAAGTGATTATTTCATGTTGTTTTCCATCAATAACAAGAGGCAGTTGGTAGAAAGCACTGTGCTGAGGAACCTTTATATATTTTTGGATACCCCATAGCCCTTTTATATGGGAACCGCGGCCGATCTCGATTCCATTAGATACCTTTGATTCCTCTATCAACGAATGCTTACCGAGGATAACCTTTTCTCCCTTAATATCGCTATCATATAATGATGCTTGCGGATCTATGACTTGACCGGAAATCTTTGTAAGAACCGGGTCTTTGGCCAATGGGTATATGCCATCAGGCAATCTTAATCCGGTAACCTCTTCTTGAGTTGAGATAAGAGTGCCGGTGTCGAATTTATAGCAAGGCTCTAAATAATTAAGACGAAAATTAGATTTGGAATGTAATTTTTCCCATATCTGCGAATAAATTTTACGCTCATGGGAATCCTTTGCGAACGATAAATATCTTATTTTATCCCACAAAAAGGCATGCAAAATACCCTGGTAAAGGCTTATTAAAAATGGCTTCTGCAAAGAAGCAAAAACCCCTTGAGTTTTTATAAGCTTCCCGTCTTTTACATCAAAACCTAAAATTTCCGCAAATGCGGCCGCATTATTATGGCTAAAGAAAATCATATCGGTGTCTACGTTACGCACTCTAAATGATTTTTCACTTCGATTCAAAAGGCCTCGTTTCATAAGAGTTGACAAATCAACATAATGCTCAAGGCTGGCAACAACATCAGGGCGCAAGAAACGATTAAGATAAAATCCGTGCTCAATCGCCTGGGTTATGTCTCCGGAAAAACCAAATCCAGCCGGGCCACCGGCTAATGTTGCCACATTGTTAGCATCGAATAATAAAACCGTATCAGCCGCAGCAATAAGTAAACCGCCATCTCCGGTCATTTTCTCCGGAATACCAGAAAGGCTTTTTAATATATCTACCATGATTGGCGTTGTAAGATTCGCGCGCGAATCTCTTCCGAAAGTAGCAAAAGCCTTACCTATTACCGAATTGAATGGATTTCTCACGCTTTGACCGCCGCTATGTATCAATAAAATACGCTTACCCTTAAACACATCACTTGTTGTTTTATGGCGAATAGCTGCCGCACTATATAATTCCTCGCCCAACTTCGCCATAGAATAACAGGTCATATAACCATTGCCATCTACGTAGTTATCTGAATAACTATAAACCCTTACTTTAAGAGATTCATGGATCAATCCATCTTTACGTAACGCTTCAACCATTTTTTCGTAATATTCTTTTTGTTTTTCGTCTCGAGCAGTCAGAATCAAATAGTCAAAGCCCGGTTTTTTACCTTCGGATACCTGCTGATAATTTTCATTATTTTTCTTATAATAAGAAGCAAACAAGCGCTGTTTGCCGGCCGAAAAGGCTGATTGCCGCGGATAATCAACGTAGTGGCGATGAGAAATATCATTTTCAGCCATGCGGTAAACCAAAATAAAATCAAGGTAACGTAAAGGATTGTTGCCGACAAAAACCTGCAGTTCTTTACCGGTATATGTTGCCCATTTACCGCGGATAAAAGCATTGCCATAAATATCTATCATCACGGAAACGCAATCCTTTTGCGCCAAATAAGCTAAGTCAATAAGCTCTTTCTTGTCTTTTAATCTAAGCTTCGTATCAAAACCATACAGGGTTGTTAAGCTTAAATTACGATTAATTTTTCTAAATAAGCCCAGCTCCCCGTCCTTGATAATACCCTGATTGATTAATTTAAATACATGTTCGCGGCGAAGAGGTTTTTCCTCAAGTAGATCATTAATAATCGTGCGTTTTGGCTTGCCATTACGTGAATAGGCTAAAACATCAACAGCCGTTTTATACATACTTTCTTTTTCTTCAATCGAAAACCAGTGCGGCTCAACCGGTTTTATAAAAACCATTAGATCCCATAAATAATTGCGTAAAGTTTTTCTAAGGCTTTGCGGAATCTTCCCGGAATAGATAATTCTAAATGCGTCTAAATCTGAAGCAATTAGGAATAAGGAATGCGGTTTAGAAAAAGAACTATCTTCAAATATAATTTTTTCTATTCTTCCTGAATGGCCATTTTTCTTAAGAGATGCGTTAAAGTCATCTATGGTCTTTATAAACTTTTTGGTAAATTCTTCTTTAAAACTTAATGATTCTTTTCTGTAAACTTCCGGCTCAATGATACCTAAACCCTCTATTATTGCCCATCGCGCAGTAATTATTTTCTCGCTGTCTAATGCTGTTTTAAGCAGAGAAACAACCTTGTTATGCAAAACCGCTTCTTCTGAAAAATAATGCAGCAAAGAACTCAGGGAATAATATATTGCCGCGCGCACAAAACCATACGGCTCTTTCGATAAAACCGAAGATAGCGCCGTAATAATATTTTTTAAATCTTTTTGCGGTATTGATATTTCACCTATAAGTTGAATTGACCGCATACGTGTCCAAGGATCACTTTGCCCGGCCATTTTAATAAGATACGGCAATGCAGCTATCCCGCGTTTTTTTATATCGGTTTTTGCAAGCGTAATAATGGAGTCATGGTATTGGCTTAAAGCATAACCCCATCTCTTTGCTGCTTGTTTTAAGGTAAGAACGGAAATAGCTCTTATGGCGGTTGTTATTATCTCCCAATTAGAATTATGCAAAGCTTTATCCAATAATGAAATATTTATTTTTCTGCGATTTAAAAGAATAGATGCAGCCAAATACCTGCATAGCCAGTTACCATCTTGAAGCATAAAGCTTATTTTACGTATTTGTGCCGCATTTAGCTTAGCCTCCGGTTGGAAAATATAAGAAGATAATAATTCTTTTCTGACAAACCAGCTTGTATCTGCAGATAATCTGCGAAACATCGTTTGCCCTAAATTTCCATCTAAATAAGGTACGCTTCGCGCTATGGCGGCACGCAGGCCTTCGGGCGCAGAGCGCAGCAAGCTTTTTACGCGTTGAGCCTTAAACTTCGCAATTATTTCGATAAATACCTTTATAAGTTCTTCCCGGTAAGGATAGCCGGCTTGATTTAAGTGCAGAATGACTGTATTTAAAAATTCCGTAGATGACTTGGCTGACCTTAGCATTAAATAGCGCGTATGCGGATTATATGTAGATTCAAATTCGCTCCAGAATTTTCTTAAATCCCGGCTTACAGGCTGCGGGTTGGAATTTATTGTTTCAATAAGGCTTATGGCTACGCCTTTTTCTTTTAAATTTTGAGCTAATTCTTTAATGCGGTCCCTAACGTATTTGTTTGATGAAAAATATACAACCTGCATATAAGGCTCAAGGTACTCTCTCATTTCCGTCATTACCTCAAGAAGCCGTATTGACGGATTTAAAACATAATAAGCTACCAGCCTGGGCAAAGCTAAAGCACCGAGAGATATCAACAATTTTTCCGCAAGATCTGCAACTACATCATCAACATCATCAAGCTCTGCGATAATAGCATCGATAACATATTCGGGGGCAAATTGAGAAAAAGCATCAAGGGCGGCAGTCCTATTGGCGATTCTATTACTGCTTCTCTCACGAGCAACCAATGTATTCA
>JBAYMZ010000168.1:0-4054 GCA_041663385.1 Candidatus Omnitrophota bacterium | reverse complement strand
GGGCCTTTTATTTCGCGAAAATATTTCGGGCCAAAAAATCCGGCAGGAAAAACTTTTACCATGGTTGCGCCTGCCTCCCAGGCTTGGTAAATTTCCTGCGGGCTAAGCGCACCCGGGAATACAGGAATTTTATGCCGCACACAATATTTTACTACATCCTTTACAAGTACCGGCATCACAATAAAACTTGCCCCTGCGCCAAGAGCGCTTTTTAACAGTTTCATGTTCACTACCGTTCCAGCACCAATCATTAGTTTACCCTTAGATAAACTCACTGCTTGCTTTATAAGCGAAGCTGCGTCCTTGGTATTCATCGCAATTTCAACGCTGACCAGGCCGCTTGATATAATCGTTTCCAATAACGGCGGGATTTCTTCCTTGGTTACATCACGCAGGATTCCTAAGATAGGCTGTTTTCTGAATTTGTCGATATTCATAACGCGTAAGCCTCATTAGCCCCGCCTCGCAGAAGAGGCTGAAAAATTTTCTACGATAATTTTTCAGCGTTCGGCGGGGTTAACCCCCTTCGGGGATAATTCAACTAAGCTTTTTTTACTGTTGCAAAAAAGCAAGTTTCATTATTCGCACTATTGTTTTTCCTACGCCACTTTTGCGGCTTGGAAAAACAATGTGCTCATTAATCTAAATCATCGCCAATTAAGCTCTCGTAAAATTCCCTGTAATTATCTTTCTTTTCGCTATTACGTAAAAGCATTGCCGACTTCGGATGCTCATCCATCATACCGGCAATCGCGTAAGGAATAATATAACCCCACTCTAATTTTTCACGTAATGGCACAAATTCTTTAGAAATAAGATCCAAGATAGGCCTGATATCAAATTTTGGATTCTTTAAGAATCCTATAAGCAGCTCTAAAGGGCAGTTGCCGGCGGCTCTACCTAATCCATAAACGGTTGCATCTAAATAGTTCACATTATGTATTATTGCCTCAATGGTATTTCCAAAAGCAAGCTGCTGATTATTGTGCGCATGCATGCCAATTTCTTTTGTCTTTAAAATGCTTTTAAATTTTTTAACCAAAAATTCAGTGGTTTCTTGGTAAAGCGCTCCAAAACTATCAACTATATAAATAACATTCGCCTTACATTCAGAATCAAGCTGGGTAAGGGCTTCTGTAAGTTCATTATCCAGCGCCCGTGATATAGCCATTATATTTACTGTGGTTTCGTACCCTTTATCGGCAAAATTATTTACCAGAAATATCGCTTTATCAATATCCTTAACATATGAAGCGACTCTTATCATGTCCACAGGGCTTTCGCTCTTTGGCTTAACATCCTCCACGTCAACTCTATCCACATCGACCATGACCGAAATCTTTGTTTTTGACTCTATTCCCTTGATTACTTCCTCAATATCCCTGTCCTCGCAAAATTTCCACTTTCCAAATTCTTTGGAGGAAAACAGCTTTTTTGAATTCTTATAGCCAATTTCCATATAGTCTACTCCGGCGGCTGATACTGC
Source organism: Candidatus Omnitrophota bacterium (assembly GCA_041663385.1). Classification (GTDB taxonomy): domain Bacteria; phylum Omnitrophota; class Gorgyraeia; order Duberdicusellales; family 4484-171; genus JAJYOP01. The sequence continues at coordinate 2,568 of JBAYMZ010000168.1, read as the reverse complement.
CTTGTAAACCTCCCGCACAAACCTGTCATCAAAATCATGGTTATTGATGAGCCCACCATCTCTTATCGTACAATCAAATACTTTAATTTTTTCTCGAAACATTAAATCCTCCTTTATTGTAGGTTACAAAGGTTACGGATGTTACGAAAGTTACGTAGGTTGCATTGAAATCGCTTGAGTTAAGTGTAACATTCGTAACTTTCGTAACCTGCGTAACATTCGTAACTTAAATTTATATCTCAATTCAAGGATAATATAATACCCTATGGCAAAAATGTGTCAATTGCAAACTTGATTGTACGGGGTTAAAGAAGTTCGACAAGGAAGGAAGTTACATATTTATTTTATTTAAGAAGCGCAGAATTTCATTTTGGCTGGTTCTGTTCTCATCGATAAATTCGAGGCCGGCAAAATAAGTATCCGAAACTCTGGTTTCATTACACCAGACTACTTTCGCTTTTAAACTTACTACTTTCTCTATAAGATTAATGGTTACCTTAAAGGCTTCGTTTCTTGGAAGAAATTTGTTAGTAACTATCTTCACTCCACCTAAGCTCAAATCCTTGCTTACCGTATAAAAATAATTTCTTCGCGGCAGCATATCACATTCCACGGGGAACGATATGTCTACTCGAGGGTATCTTCTTCGGTCTTGCATAGATGTTTTAACCCCTGATAATAGTAAACGCTTAAGTTACCCATAAACAGAAAACTGGACCCGTGGCTAAATACACAAGTCCAGTTTTCTTATTTAAGAGATAACATATTTTACAAAAAATTACAAGGAAACGTTTACAATTTATTAAGTTACGTGGGTTACAAAAGTTACGGATGTTACGAAAGTTGCATTAAAAAAACTCGCGATTGAAGTGTAACCTACGTAACATTCGCAACCTTAAGCTATATGGCAAGGTATTTCGCGGATATCACTTACTATTGCGTCTGCTTTGGAAAGAAATTCTTTAGGCAGGCTGGTTGAAACTGCAATACAATACATCCCGGCGCGCTTAGCTGATTCAATACCGAAAGGAGCATTCTCAATAACCGCGCACATGGCAGGCTTTACTTTAAGCAACTTCGCCGCTTTTAAATACGGCTCAGGATGAGGCTTTCCTTTTTTTACCATATTTCCCGCCACTATCACCTCAAAGCATTTATGCAGCTTACGCGGCAGTATTCTTTTTACTTCATAATCAGGCGTCCCTGTAACCAGGGCGATCCGATACCCGCCTTTCTTAAGACAAGACAAAAGCCCCTGGGCTCCGTTAAAAATAAAACGTTTAAAATACTTTTTAAATATTTTCTGCCGTAACACAAACACTTCCGTAAGCAATCTTTTTGTAGGCTTTATGCCTGCTTTTTTAAAAAAATCACGTAAAGACTTACCCCAACGCTCTCCTTCTTTTGTGAAAACATCAAAGCAAGTCACACGTACGCCAAAAGGCCTGAGCGCTTCATACCAGGCAAGAAAATGATACGGCATAGAATCAACAATCACGCCATCCATGTCAAATATGACTGCTTTTATATTAGAAATTTTCTTCAGTTTCTTAGTATTTTTCATCTTACGCTATATTACTTTATAAACTAAATCGTTTTCATGCACTGGCTGGTTGACCTTAATACCTATCTCAAAACCGCGTTCGGCAAGAGTGATATCTTTGTGGTTGTATTGCATTGAGCTGATAATTTGCGAAAATTCAACCTTGTTTCCTTTTATGCGAATATGCTCTCCCACGGCAAGCGGGCTTTTAACTTTAATAATCCCTACAGAAATCTTATCGAAATAATGGGTGATAACGCCCGCTTCTTTTTCTTTTAATGCTTTTAGGGTAATCCTAATTTTCTTCGATGCTTTTTTTCTTTTATTTACTTTTACGGATTTTTTTATTTTTTTCTTATGCCGTTTAAATATCTTTTTCCTTATCTTTTTTCTGATATTCTTTTTCGATATCCTTCTTTTGGGTTTTCTCTTTGGCCAAGCAGAACGCTTTTTAAAAACTTTTCTCGTCCGCTTTTTAAATCTCTTTTTATTTGCCCTTTTCTTTTTCTTGAATAACTTTTTAAAAAAATTAAAAAATGCCATATTTTATTATTTACGGATATTTTCCAGCCATAAATTAAATTTTTCCACGAAAGCGCCATAACGGTTTTTTTCATCTTCACTATACCGGCTCCGTTCGAAAGCTTCATAATCTACGCGTTCTTTGAGGCTATCGTGGATAACTTCTTCCTGTGTCACAACTGCATTCTTGGTATCATGCATGCCGTCCCAATTTTCATTAACCGGGAAACCTTCTTTTTTTAAAACCAGGTCATAGGTGGCATCCACAAGAACCCATTTATCCTCGATATAAGCTTTACAGGCAAGGTGATACGCCTTCGGAAGTCCGGAGGCCAGATTTTTTAATCCATCATTATATTTTAAAGGCTGGTCCTGCCATTTAAACGGATAAGTAACATATTTTACCGGTATATTTAATTTACCAAAAAGCATTGCCAAAAGAAAATGCTTCGGCTGGCAGGAACCTTTATTTAATTCGAGCATCCCTGAGGGGCCAATTTTAT
>JBAYMZ010000167.1:0-4078 GCA_041663385.1 Candidatus Omnitrophota bacterium | reverse complement strand
GGATGGACAAAGGCGTGCTTAATAAAATAATTAATAGCGGACTGCGGCAGATAACCATCGGGCTTGAGACAGGTAATGAGCGAATGGCAAACTTTATTAAAAAGGGTAAAAATCATGTTGAAAAATTCAAAGAATGCGCCCGAATACTGAGTGAACATGACGTAATCATGGCATCCGGCTTAATATTTGGAATGCCCACAGAGACGATAGACGAGCTAAAAGAAACCATTAAGTATGTAGAGGAAATCAGGGCGATAAATAAAAACTTTAGGCTATCAACAACCTTCTGGAAGCCTCTCCCCGGTACTGAATTAACCGAGTTTATTAAAAAGAATTACGGCTACAAGGAACCGTCGTCTTTGAAGGGGTGGGCAGAGTTAGGGGCAGGGAATCATTTTGAATATAATACATGGATGGATAATCCCTGGATAGAAAATCAAGGTGAGTATCGGGCGATATACAATAAGTTTAAACAGGACAACCAAGACATATTTATTTAATCGTTAAGAGCGGCCTTTCGGGGCCGTTTTTATATTTGGCAAGGCAAGGCATGGCGAGGTGCGGCGTGGCAGGGTCTGGCGAGGCATGGCAATGAAACGCTTTTCGGGGCGTCTGCCGGGGATAGCCTCCCGGCACTGATGAACGGGCTAAACTACAGGGACCGGCGGGGCATGGTTCGGCAAGGCGGGGCGTGGCTTGGTGAGGGCGGTTTATGCCGCAATAAATTAAGAGGGGTGGAAGTAAGTTGTCTTTAATAAAGGCACTTATACTCGAAGAAAAAATCATGTGCGGCCAATGCGGGCATAAGCTGGCAGAGAAAAAAGGAACGATACAAGCCCTAGGAAAAGGAACTATTTATTTAAAATGCAAACACAGGGACAAGGGAGTTAACTGCAACACCATCAATGAGGTAACGGTAAACTAAAAAACTTTAGGAGGTTTTTATACCATGGAAAAGTTGAATGTAAAAATTAAAGGGTTCAATGCACTGTTAATGCACTCGAATTATGGAGCTAATCCATTAAGTCCTATTTCAAAAGAGATTAAGAAAATAGACAGAATCCCAGCCAAGCAAAAAACCGATGCGGACTTTGTTAGAAAACTATATCTTGAATGGCTTTCCGGAATATATCACGATGACAAAGAAAAACTGCTAGAATATGTACTTGAGGCGCAATTCAACACCGAGGAAACTAGGCTCGAATTCGGTAGCCAAAAACTAAAAGGCGACAACCGTGTTTATGTACCATCGGAATGCATAGAAGCCACCATAATAGCAGGGGCCAAAAAGGAGAGAAAAGGAACCGCAGTAAAATCTTCTGTAATCGTTTCTCCTGAAAAAATCCCCTTGATATTTAAAGATCAAAACCAAGATTTATTTTCTTTAATGAAAAAAGACACGTACAGAGATGTGCGCCAAGCCAAAATAGGCCGCTCGACAATAACGAGATGCAGGCCAAGGTTTGACGATTGGGAACTGGAATTTGAAATAGAATACGATAATGAAATCGTAAATGAAGAAACCATAACGGAAGCTTTACTCTACGCAGGTAAATATATTGGCATTTGTGATTATCGGCCCAAATATGGAAGGTTTCAAATAATCGATATTGGGAGGGTGTCGTAAATGCCTCTTGATAGCATAAAACTACCGGAATACAAAGAACTAATTGACCACGCTGTTAATTGGGGATACGGAACCATGCATACTCATGAAGAAATTGCAGAGATAATGCACTTAAGTTTGTCCACATATGCCGCAAAACAAAAATACCACAACATGGTAGTAAGGGCCAATAAGAAGCTAGTTGAAAATTCAAGAATGTTAGTGAATGTCAAGGGAAAAGGTTATAAAGTGGTCGAACCTGACGAATATATACACATGTCATGTAAAGAAGTCAAAAAAGCCACCACGAGATTCAGGAGAGCGTATAAAATAAGCAACTATGCACCTACGGAAGACATGACGCCAGAAGGTCGCCGTCAATATACAGTTTACCATGATAGATTAGGGGTCTTAAGCGCTATGAATGAAGGCACCCAAAGAGAAATAATCATTCTTTCTAAACAACCGCTAAAGCTTAATTCCGGAAGGAATTAGTTTTATAAATTGGGCAAGGCGTGGTTAGGCTGGGCGTGGCGGGGCGCGGCACGGATAGGTTTGGCGAGGTTAATTAAATAATCAACAAGAACTTGTTTTAAACGGGTCGCTTGCATTCTTTGGGGTGTAGGTGACCCGCTTTTTTGTTGTTTCTGGGTTATAATATTATACAAAAAACGAGGTGTAAGATTATGACCAAAATTATATTAACCGACAAAGAGCTTCACGAAAAATACCCTAATTTAAGCCTGTGGGCCATTAATGAATTGCGACGCAGGGGGCAAATTCCCTGCATAAAGCTACCGGGCATTACAAGATACTTTTATGATCTTGCCGAAATCGAGAAATGGCTTGAATCCTTAAAATCAACATAAAACAAAAGGGAGCCTGAAGAGGCTCCTTTTTAGTTTCTGAGAAAAGGAGCGTGAGACATAATGGAAAAAGATAGTATATATGTTCCTGAAGCCGTATTAAGATACTGGAGAGCCGAAAACGAAGATCCTGATTTACCGTATAAAATGCTCAAAGCCATACAAAATTTAGAGAATATCGAAGGAGCGATTGACTATGAAGACGGCGGCAATAATTCAGTCAAGAATGGGATCGAGCAGGCTACCGGGCAAGGCACTTATAGACATATGCGGAAAGCCAGCCCTACAGCGCGTAATCGAGCGCCTGAGAGCGGCCAAGAAATTGGACGACGTAATAGTAGCCACAACCACAAATGCGGCTGACGACGCGATTATAAGCCTGTGCGACGAATTAAATTGCAACCATTACAGGGGCAGTGAGGAGGATGTGTTGAGCAGGGTGTTAGAGACGGCCAGGGCGTTTGACGTGGATGTAATTGTGGAAATTACTGCCGACTGCCCCCTGATTGATTGGAACCATGTTGATGCACTGGTGGAAATGCACATTAACAGCGATTGCGACATGACCAGCAATATTGTTGAGCGCAGTTTCCCCAGGGGATATGATATAAGGGTTTTTAACCGAGAAGCGCTGGAGAGGGTTAATCAGGAGTGCGACAACGCTATTGACCGTCAGCACGTCAGCACCTGGATGTACTTAAACCCTAAAGGCAAGGCAAATTATACCGTCCAGAACTGGAAAGCGCCACCTGATCAAAACAGGCCAGATTTAGATATTACGCTCGACACGCCAGAAGATTTAGAATTGATCAAATGGCTTTATTCTTTTGAAAAGCAGGGCTACAACCTGTCAAATGGACTAGATTGCCGAGAAGTGATCAACTTAATAGATCATTATCCCGGCCAGTATGAAAAAGTTGCCAGGGTACAAAGGAAGGATTACTTTATTGAATTATTTGAAGTTTGCGGATGTGGGTCAGTTTTTGCGTTACAAAACATGGAATGGGCTGACGATCCTCACGGCAACGGAACGATAGAAGCGATTGCCAATATTGAGCAAGCCGTGCTAAACGGCACTCCAACCAAAAAGGCGAAACCTGTTGGGATATTAAATAAACCAAAAGGAGCGAAAAAACAAGATGAACCAAAAAAGCGAGTTAGGAAAAAGAAAATATAGCGCCTTAATTATAGGAGCAGGGGGGCAGGGGGCGCTGGCAGATGCTCCAGGCAGCGGGAACGAGGACAAGATAGTTTCCTTCGCCCATGTTTGCAAAGAGCACCCGGGGTTTTATATTAATGGATTTATTGACAATAACATCGAGAAGGCCAATGCCGCCACTAAAGTATGGGGAGGCCATATATTCAGCAGCATTAAAAACGCTTTCGGAGTCTCTAAAATGGAAACATATGGCCCGATTAATGTGGCCATAGTAACCGTTCCGGATGACACCCATTACGAAGTGTTGAAAGAATTGGCTGAATACCCGTTAAAGCTCGTCATAGTGGAAAAGCCTATTTGCAACGACCTAATTCAAGCCAGAGAGATTGTCGAGCTATACAAAGCCAAGGGGACACCGCTGATGGTTAATTATACTCGGCGATTCTT
>JBAYMZ010000166.1:0-4093 GCA_041663385.1 Candidatus Omnitrophota bacterium | reverse complement strand
CTTGATGAGAAAAGCTATAATGAAATAAAGGACGTTTCCGTAAATACAAAAGGAAAAACCCGTTTGTTTGTTGCCCTCGGAAGCATAGACCGCCTTAATCCGCAAAAGTTAGTTGAGTTTTTAAGAGAAAAAACTAATGTAGACAGCCGCAAAATTCAGGATGTAAGAATTTTTGAAAATTTTTCTTTTATAACCGTTCCTTTTGAAGAGGCTGAAATAATAATTCAGACATTCAAAAAGTTAAAGACCGGTAAAAAACCAATCGTTGAAATAGCCAGAGAAAGAAAAGGCTCAAGGCGATAAAGCTATCTTTTCATAAATAACCAACATCTAATTCTAAAACCTAAATTTCCAGCCTGCCGGCAGGAAAATAAATCAAAAGCCAAAAATTGTAAGTCTAACATTAAAATGAATATGCTAACGGAAAAAGTTACGTTAAAAGGCATAATCAGGCATGTTTATAAAACCATGGGCCAGGCTTGTGCTGATTATGGTATGGTTAAAGATGGTGATAGGGTGCTTATTGGTGTTTCCGGAGGGTTGGACAGCCTCCTGCTTTTAAAGCTTTTTCAAATGCGCCAAGCCCGTATCCCGATAGATTTTGAAATCGCCGCCTTTTTTGTTGATACTAATTTTATTAAAATTGATAAATCCGCTCTGAAAAGCTACGTCAAATCTTTAGGTATAGAATATATTACGGAAGGGCTTAAATTAAAGAAAAGCGAGATTAATTGTTTCTGGTGTTCGTGGAGCAGAAGGAAAATTATCTTTGAGGCTGCCCGTGCCAACGGTTTTAATAAAGTTGCTCTCGGCCATAATTTAGATGATATAATAGAAACTACATTAATGAACCTTTTTTTTAACGGAGAGGTAAGCACAATGAAGCCGAAGGTCGAACTTTTTCATGGAAAACTTACGATAATCCGGCCTTTATGTTACTTAGAGAAAGCAAAGATTATTGAGGCGGTTTCCAGGTTTTCTTTCCCGGATACACAATACGATTGTCCTTATGGGGGCAATTCCGCGCGCAAAAAGGTCAGGGAAGTTATCACAAATTTAGAGGCTGATTATCCTGACATCAAAAAGAATATTTTCGGCGCGCTTGGCAGGATAAGAAAAGATTATTTACTCGAGGCTAAACCGCGGGAAAAACATTCAAAAAGAGAATTAATGCCCGAATAAGCATTTTATGAAAATATTAATTACTGCCGGCGCAACTTGGATTAAGATTGATGATGTGCGCGTAATCACCACAATATTCAGCGGCAATACCGGCATATATCTAGCCAGGAATTTTAAGAAGGAAGGCCATGTTGTAACGCTGGTAGTTAATTCACCATGTTTAAATAGGAAAGAGTTAAAAGGAATAAAAGTAATTCCTTTTAAATATTTCGAAGATTTTAAAAAAAGGATTACCGATGAAGTAAAGGCGAATCGTTATGACGCGATAATCCATAGCGCCGCAGTCGCTGATTATAAATTAGGTAAGGTATTTAAAGGAAAGGTGCCTTCCGGGAAGAAGTCTTTGGCCCTGAAATTGGTTCCTGCGGAGAAAATAATCAAGACAATAAGAAGCTTTCAAAGCCTGGCAATTTTGGTACAATTCAAATTGGAGATAAAGAGGAAAGGCTTGATTAGAGAAGCTTTTAAAAGCCTTAAAGCTAATAAAAGTAATTTTGTGGTAGCTAATGCTTTGGAAGATTTGCGGCTTGGTTATAAGTCATTTATTGTAGATACGGATAAGAATGTGATAATGATCAATTCTAAGAAATCACTTTTTGATAATCTCGAGAAAGTTATTAATCGGAGGTAATAAAGATGAAAAAAAATATTCTAATCGGAGTGTGCGCCGGCATTGCTTCCTATAAAACCTGCGAGCTTGTAAGGCTTTTAATAAAAAATAACTTTAATGTAAAAGTAATCATGACGGAAAGTTCGACAAAGTTTGTTACTCCTTTAGTTTTTCAGGCGCTTTCCAATAATCCTGTTTATCTGGACATGTTTTCACCGGCAAAAGACGAAGGCGTAGAACACATCGAGATAACCGAATGGATGGATATTTGTGTGGTTGCGCCGCTAACGGCAAATACACTTTCAAAAATCGCAAGCGGAATTTGCGACAACCTCCTGACAACGGTAATTTGTGCTTTACCGGCAACTAAAAAAATCATCTTTGCCCCGGCAATGAATACAAATATGTGGAAGAACCCGATAATCCAGGAAAACGTGGAAAAGCTAAAAAAATTAAAAAGATATACATTCTTAGATCCGGCAGAAGGCTTTCTTGCCTGCGGCGCTTATGGAGAGGGGAGAATGCCTGAACCGGAGGATATTTATAAAAAAATTAAATTGCTAATATAATAAGCAATTATTCGAACATAAAAATAAAACAATGATAATCTACTTAAGCGTTTTAAGCGTAATTTGTGTGATAACGCTAATATTGGTGATAACCCTATTTTTTCGTTTGCGTAACAGCGAGAATGCGGATATCTGTCAGGGAGTTAATTCAATAAAAGAAAATCAGGAGCGTATTGAGCGTGTTGTAAAAGAAGAAATTTCCCGAAGCCGTGAAGAATTTAATGCAAATACCAAACAAATAAGAGAGGAGATGAGAGGCTTGTCAAAGTCATTTGAAGATTCTGTGCTTTTGCGGATGAGAGAAAATGAAAATTCGCAGAAAAATCAGATGGATACTTTTTTAAGGCAGCTGTCAAATTTAACTCAAATGAATGAGCAAAAACTTGAAAAGATGAGAGAAACCGTGCAGGAGAGATTAAAAACCCTGCAGGAAGAAAATACGCAAAAACTTGAGCAGATGCGTTTGACTGTTGATGAAAAACTTCATTCCACTCTTGACCGGAGACTTGGAGAATCCTTTAAGCTGGTTAGTGAACAGCTTAAAGCAGTGCAGGAAAACTTTGGCGAGATGAGAAACCTTGCTACAGGTGTTGGCGACTTGAAGAAGGTTTTAAGTAATATTAAAACAAGAGGCATTTGGGGTGAGATGCAGCTTGGTAATTTGCTTGAGCAGATTCTGACTCCAGAACAATATGCCTCTAACGTTATCACTAAAAAAGACAGCAATGAAAGAGTTGAATTCGCGATCAGGCTTCCCGGCCGCGATAAAAATGGACATGAACAGGTGTGGCTGCCTATTGACGCGAAGTTTCCGCAGGAAGATTACCAGCGCTTACTTGAAGCGCAGGAACAAGCGAATGTTGAGCTGGTGGATAAGGCAGCAAAGCAGTTAGAAATACGTATTAAAAGTGAAGCAAAAGATATCAAAGAAAAATACCTGGATCCGCCCTATACAACTGATTTTGGGATTATGTTTTTGCCTACGGAGGCACTTTACGCGGAAGTCTTACGCCGGCCGGGTTTATGTGAACTTCTGCAGAGAGAGTATAGAATAGTAGTAACCGGGCCAATGAACCTTGTGGCTTTGTTAAATAGTTTGCAAATGGGTTTTAGGACTCTTGCCATAGAAAAACGTACAAGCGAAGTATGGAAATTACTCGCGACAATAAAAACTGAATTTACTAAGTTTGGTGATATGCTTGATAAGACGCATAAAAAATTAAAAGAAGCAAGCAGTACCATTGAAGACGCGTCAAAGAAATCACGCACAATAGAACGTAACTTGAGAAATGTGCACGAAATATCTTCTTCAAATACGGAAGAAGAGGTGATTGATTATGTGGCAGAGGACATGAATGAAAATAAAAGTGAGAGTAGTGCCCAGGGCTAAGAAAGAATCAGTTCAAGAGTGTGATGGCGCCTTGAAGGTATATTTGAAAGCTCCGGCGCTTGAAGGAAAAGCCAATAAAAGGCTTATAGAGATGCTTTCTGAGCATTTTAAAATAAAAAATATAATATAAACATTATAAGAGGGCTTAAATCCCGGGAAAAGACGGTCGAGATAGTATAAGCGTATAAGGAAATAATAAATTTCTACTAATTTCTACCGATATCAATAGAAATTAATTGAAATTTGTTTTACGAAATTTATAGAAATTAGTTGTTTTAAAACCCTTAAATATATCGTGAAACTGGTTGAAAAAGAAAATTGTTTTATCATCGAAGATTTTTT
>JBAYMZ010000165.1:0-4132 GCA_041663385.1 Candidatus Omnitrophota bacterium | reverse complement strand
TTTCAATATGTTATTTAAAAGATAAAGGATTGCATACCGCGCAAATACCAAAAATCGCCTTACGAACTCACCGTTTGCTTACTAAACAATATGGACAATGGCTTCACAAGAGGTTAGATTCAAAAAGAGCAAATGAATTGAATAAAACACATGTATCTGGTACAGAATGGCCCTTATTTGGAACAGTTTTTTATTTATGGGCAACAGAGTCAATTCAAAACGAAATGCTGCAAAAAAATGTTTCTTCAGAGCTCTTGCCTAAGAAATATGCCAAGGATACAGTTGAAGAAGCGGCAAAATTTTTGGCTGACCCTAATCAGGCTAAATGGGTAAAAGATTATTGGGGGAAAGATTATCTTTGTAGGGAAAATCTGTTTTATCGGATGTTGCTTATAAGTGGCTTATTGAGTTACCAAAACATTCTTGATGATCAAAAATATGAAAATTTATTGAAAGATCAAGTCTTAACTCTTGCAAAAGAATTAGACGAATCTCCTCATGGCTTAGTGGATGATTACCCGGGAGAGTGTTACCCTATTGATATTATTGCCGCCATCGCCGTAATTAAAAGAGCAGACGGTGTCTTAGGCACTGATCACTCAATGTTTGTTAAAAGAGCTGTGCGTGGTTTCGAAGGAAATAAGCTAGACCCTAACACCCAATTACCTGCCTACAATGCAGATTCAGGCACTGGATATGGTTTAGGTAGTGCAAGAGGTATTGGAATGTCGTTTATGTTAATTTGGGCACCCGAGCTATGGGAAAATGTTGCAATAGATTGGTATGCAAAATATAAGAGTTTGTATTGGCAGGAAAAATTTGGTGTGGCAGGTTTTAGAGAATTTCCAAAAACTATTAAAAATGCAAATTGGTGGATGGATCCTGATTCCGGTCCAGTTGTTGAAGGGTTTGGTGTTGCGGCAACCGCTTTTGGATTAGGCGCGGCAAGAGCAAATAATCATTTTGATGATGCTTATGCGTTAGGCTCAGAGGTGGCTGTATTGAGTTGGCCTCTTTTAGATGGAACTTTATTGGGAGCACGGTTCTTGTCTAATTTTACTGAGGCGCCATATCTTGGCGAAACAGCTTTGTTGTTTCTTTTTAGCAGACAACCTGTACTTGGTGGCGCACATTCGATAGTCAGAAAAACTCCTATATCAGTACATATCGTCATTTTTTTATATTTTCTAGTAGGATTTTTTTATATATTTCGTGAGATAATGGACTTTAGAAAATATTTAAAAAATTCTAAGCACATTCATCTTAGTAAACCATTTATTCAGCTTTTTGTATGGATGGTATTAATTCTTTTGGGTACAGGTATTCTAATTTTCTATAACGGCCTTTTAGGATTATTAGTTATTCTTTTTGGGGTAAAATTTCCAATAGTAGAATATCCTAGTCGGAAATGAAATAATTCTTTAAAGGTATTTCTGTTATAATATCCCTACCCTGACACTTTGACACGGTTTAACTCTGAGTGCTTAGTACTTAGCTCTTAGGAATATTGGTAGGTGCATTTTTCTTATCCTAAGTACTAAGAGCTAAGAGCTAACTTTATATGTTTTACTTTAAACCTATATGCACGAAACGATAAAAAAAGAAAAAGCCTTACTGGTGATGATTGAGGTGCGCAATGAAGAGCGTTGGTCGCTTGATGTCCTTGTCGAGGAATTCAAGAACCTTGTTCTTTCCGCAGGCATTGAAGTCAGGGACGTGGTAACCGCCAAAGTTAAGGAGATTAGCCCGTCTATATATATAGGAAAGGGCAAGTTAGAGGAGTTAAAGCTCACGGTTACAGAAGAGGGAATAGACGTGGTTATTTTTAATAATAATTTAAAAGCCAGCCAGCAGAGGAATTTAGAGGATGAACTGGGAGTAAAAACTATTGATCGCACACAGTTAATTCTTGATATATTTTCCCGCCATGCCCGCACGCAGGAGGGTTTTTTACAGGTTGAGCTTGCTCAGCTGGAATATCTCCTGCCGCGCTTAAAAGGTAAAGGTATTATGCTTTCAAATCAAGCTGCCGGTATCGGAACAAGAGGGCCGGGTGAAAAAAAACTTGAGCTGGACCGTCGAAAAATTGATGACCGCGTCGTAAGATTAAGACAGGAACTTTCCGAGGTGAGCCGCCACCGTGATACAACACGTAAAAAAAGAGAAAAAGAAAAAGCCGCGATTTGTTCGCTTGTGGGATATACTTCGGCCGGCAAAACCACGCTTTTTAACGCGCTTACCGAAAGTAATGAAAAAATTTCCAGCACGCTTTTTACCACGCTTGACCCGGTGAGCCGCACGTTTAACCTTCATGAAAATTTAAAAGTCATTATCACTGATACTGTAGGTTTCCTTTATAAGTTGCCGCTTAATTTGATTGAGGCCTTTAAGGCAACGCTTGAAGAATTGCAATACGCGGATGTGCTTTTGCATGTGGTAGATGCCGCAAGTAACGACATTATGCGCCTCATGGGTTCAGTAGACACAGTACTCAAAGAATTAAAAGTTGATACAAAACCTTTAATCCTGATTCTTAATAAAATTGACCAGCTTAACCCCGAAAGCCTTAGCGCCCTTATGCATAAATATCCTGATGCGATATGCGTGTCCGCGCTTGAAAAAATCAACCTCGATCTTTTGAAAGAGAGGATTTATGATTTGATTTTTAAGGACATGGTTGAAGTGGTTGTAAAAGTTCCGTTTAACCTCATGGAACTGGTTAATTATATTCATAAAAGCTGTGAAGTGCTTAAAACCGGCTACGATGAAAATTGCACGATTTACTTTCTCAGGGCGAACAAAGAAAAGATTGCCTACCTTGTTAAGAAAGGCCTCGAAGTTAAAGAAATATAATATAAAGAACAGATAAGAGCGGATGACTACGGATGTCACGGATAAAAGAATCCATGGGCGGTCTTATGTTTTAATGAATAGAACAGTGTATTATCCGCTGCATCCGCAACAATCCGTGACATCCGTTGTTAAAAAATATAAAAAAATGTCTAGAAATAGTTCAAAAATTTTCAAATTATAATTTGACATTTTTAAAAGAATATGTTATATATAAAATAATAAGCGGGAATAAACAATAAATCTCTACTAATTTCTATGAATTTCAACCAATTTCGAGTGAAGCCTCCCCGGACTAAAGTCCAGGGCTTCCTCCTGAGCAGGAATCGCAAATGCATTCTAAAGCCCGGGGATTCCTGCGAAGGATTGAAATTTGTAGAAATTAAGAAATTGATTGAAATTATTTGTTAATATGAATTGGGAAGAACTAAGCAAACAATTTGATCTTGATATTTCGCCTGATGAGCCGGTATTTCCTTTTAATATCGCTTGTCAGATTTTGCATTTACATTACTGGACATTTCATGAAATATTAAAGGAAGGCATTATAAAAACGCATGGTAAAAGTAAAAAGAAAAAAAAGTTACTATCATATAAAGATATGAAACAGCTAAAAATTATAAAGCACCTTATGGAAGATGAAGGGGTGAATATTAAAGGTATCAAGATAATTTTAGAAATGAAGGAAGATAAATAAAATAGTAATGCGTGTTACAAGCGTAATAAAGGAGGGCCTATGCGAGTAGACGTTTCTTTTAAAAATCTTGAGAACAGCGAATTTCTGCAAAACGTCATCGATAAAGATCTTGAGAAAATAGAGAGGAGAGTGCAGATTTTTCGCAAAGATGATCCGATACATGTGGCAATAACTCTTGAGAAGAGCCAACACAGGGAAGAATATACTTGCAATGCTCATATATATCTGCCGCAGCATGTTTTAAGGGCCGGGGAAAAAGACAAAAGAGCTTCCAGTGCGATAAACAGCACATTTTCTGCCCTCAGCAAACAGCTGGATAAGCTTAAATATAAGGTTGAGGCGCACTTAAAACGTAAACCTATCAAAGAGTAGTTAGTGGTTGGTAGTTGGTTGGAACAAAAATACTTAGTTTTTTTCGAACAAACTACAAAATATCACCTACAAACTACTATTCTTGTTCTTGACGCTAAATTATTTGTATGTTAATATCTTTAGCACTCTTTAACGAAGAGTGCTAAACCAAAATACCTTTATGCTAAAGACTATTGATACAAAAGAAAGAGAAAGCGAGATTTTGAACTTAAT
>JBAYMZ010000164.1:0-4177 GCA_041663385.1 Candidatus Omnitrophota bacterium | reverse complement strand
TCTGCTTCTTTTTGTTTGCGCAGTTCTTCTTTACGGGCAGCTTCCGCAGCTTGAGCTTGTTCTTTCTCAAGGCGGGCTTTTTCTTTTTGCTCAAGTTCAAGCTTTTGCTTTTGTTCTTTTTCTTGCTGCGCAAGGATAAGCTCCTCTTGCGTAACTTTTCTACCAGCTTCCTTAATATACTCGATCATATCGGGATCTTTGCTAATCTCTATTGCCTTTTCCCATTCAACCTTGGCTTCTTTTAATTTTCCTTCCTCATAAAGCTGATTTCCTTTCTCGAAATGCTCTCTTACTTTTGTTTCTCTTTCCTGATTACGCTGTCTAACCTCTTCATCTTTTATTTCCTTGTTTACTTTCTTAAGATTCTCTTCTGCCTGCTCGATTAAGCGTTTTAAATTTTGCGTATATCCTTTTATTTTGGGAGTTTGTTGATATGTTGATTTATCTTCAGGGGTTTGCGCAAAAACAAAAATCTGTAAAGATAGAAATATGGCAGCAATTAGATAACTAAATTTTATACTTAATCTCATTTTGCCTTTCATTTTTCAATCTCTAAACGAATAGGCTTTGGCTCTGCTTCTTTTAATATTTTTTCCCATAATTCTTTTGCTTCTTGCAATCTGCCTTCTTTATAACTATTTAAAGCTGCGACATTTTCTTCTTTTAGTTTTTTCTCTAATTCAACACGCGCTCGTACGTATTCTTCCGCCTTAGCATACATCATCCTACCTATTTGTAAAGTTTTTTCATAACATTTTTTAGCCTGTTCAAATTGGCCTTTTTCCTCTAATTCCTTAGCTAAATTATACAAGCGATCCAGCTCCTGCATGACCGGACTGTCAGAGATGGATAATTCTTTATTCACCAGTTCCCATGCCCAAGCCTTTATCCTTTGCTCTAATTGTATCTGCCTGGCAAGTTCTATTTCTTCGGGCGTACGGCCGTCAAATTTTAAGCTGAAATTAAAGTATGGCCCTCCTCCGGAATAATCCTCTTCTTCGGCAGTCTTATCCTGATAATCTAAAAAATTATACCCCATAGCCATTCGCAGTTGTTTAAAGAAAAGTACACCCACCTCAAGAGCCGGGGCCTGCTTAATCACCTGACTGCCACGGTCGTTAATTATGCGGTAATAGCCGGTAAGATCAAAAATATCCGTAACCTTGTAGGTTAATTTCGAAGTAACCATATCAATTAGGGTATTAGTATCTAAACCGTTCTCTCTCTCCTGCTGAAACTTAAGGGCGTATTTACCAAAAATATCTACTTTCGGATTAAGCTCATAAGTTGCCTCAAGAGAAGCTGTGTGGGTAAAGTAATCAAAGGTTGAGCTTGTGGTTGTATTGTCTAATTCGTCTTTGTATTCATATTTAGAAAGTATATTAAGCTTATCATTTTTAACCGGCCGGTAAGCAAGGCCGGCAACAGCTTTTTTCTCAGTATGCAAAGTATTGTCTCCGGAATGCTCCGTAAGATACTCGGAATTAAATATGAGGCTGAAATCTTTATTAAGATAGTGCTTGCCGTAGCCTAACGCGTTGATGTTGGTAGAAGAAGCTTTGCTGCGTTCAAATTTTAAGCCGTAAGAATTTTCCGTTGCCTTTGGAAGATAATCAAAAGCAATGGATTGCGCATTTTGTTTATAGGTGTCTGCGGCGGAATCTTTAGAGCGGGTGTTTTCAATATTAAATGTGGTAAAGAGGCCTTCGACCATTTCGTATTTAGAACCAAAACCGATATTTTCATCGTTTTTGTCTTTTGATATCCGGTTATTCATGTAACTGGAAAGGGTCAGGCGTTCACTTAATTTTTGCTCATTTCTTAAACCAAAAATAGTTTCCGCGGTTTCGCCGCCAAAACCGTATTCCACATAAGATTCGCCTTCAGGAGTTCTTCGGCTAAAACCCAGGCTTTGAATGTGCTCATATTGTTTATGCAATTCCTTAACAAAACGATCTTTAACGTAAACAGTGGCATCATTAGAAAGTTTATAATCCAAGCGGCCGATAGTAGTAGAAACTTTATTATCGGTTGGATCGGTAGCACCGCTTTCTCCCTGGATTTGAAATTCCTGTTCCAAAGAAGCAATAAGGTTTGGGGTAAGCCTTAAACCTCCTTTTAAACTGGCGATGTTAGCATCACTGTCGGGTGTAAGCTTTTTTATATCTTTATACTCCTGAAAAGCATAGCCGGCGCCTAAAAAATAATTTCCTTTTTCATGATAGAGGTCAAGGGACGTCTGACGATCAAAGGTTTCGGAGATAGTAGAAAGATTACGCCAGTGGTCAAGAACAACACTGGTCGCATCGCTAAGCTTATAGTCCGCGGTAAAACCATATTTCTCTATTCCCTTTTCCGTAACATTTACCGGATTACGAAAACTGTTGCCGATGTCAGAGTAATAACCTTGCATTCTAAGCTTACCTAAGGTTTTTGAACCTTCTACCTTCCAGGCATTATCCTCTTTTATCGAAACATTACTGCTATCAAGATAATTATCGGAATGGCCCCATTCAGCAGCAAGCCTGGTAGTTAAATCAGGTTGGAAAACAACATCCGTGCCAAAGAGCTGGGGACTATTGGAAATATGTTTCTCGCTAATAAATTGCCCGCCTAAAGTGACTTTATTGTCAAACATTTTTGCCTGAAGGCGTGTACCGGTAAGGTAGTTTTTATTTTCTCCGTTTAAAGGCACAAATTCGTAATCCACTATAATAAAATTGAGATCATCGTTTTCGTCACGGGTAGGAATTGGTTCTTTAAAAAAGATTCTTCCGGAGTCGTAGTCGATTTCATAGTCAATATCGCGGTAAAGCGTCTTGGTATACAAAACAACATCCGAACGATTCCGGTCATGGGTTTCTATCCTTATGGATTCGGCATATTCCAGAAGCGGAGTTTTATTTAACCAAAACGGCCCGGAGATACCCTTAGCAGAGAAAGTTTCAGAAACCTGCTCCTGTGTTGAAGGAGCGTAAAAGAAATCTATTGTAGGCTTAACCGCCATTTTATCCTTATCCTTGTGGCTTTGGCCATCGGAAGCCAAACCATTGCCCTCTGGCTTCGCCAAGGACGTCGTTGGGCTCCAGCCCTCTGGCTTAACCCAATCCTCTAGTTCGATATGAGTTTTAGCACCGGCAAGAGTACGGTTATAGCGGGTAAACTCTGATTTAGTAAACTCCTGGGTATTATAATTCCCCCACATGCCGTAAGAGTTATCTTTGTCTATGCGTGCATAGAATTTACCGCTGGTTTCGGTTTCATTAAAATAAGAAGAGTTGTCTCCATAGATAGGATAATATTTTTCAGGATTCACATATTCAAAAATATGGCGGTTATCTTTTTCTTTATCAGTATCGAGCTTTGCCGTAAGCAAGTATTCGCCTTTAATTAATCCTTTAAGATATAGTTTTGCGCTACCGTCATTATAAAAGCTTTCTTCAAAAGGCGCGTTTTGGCTGGATTCCAGATTAGAAATATTTCCTTTAGCGTTCAGATAACCGACAGTGCCCTCAGCTAAGCCTACTAGCATAAACTGGTTTGGCCTTGCATCTTTTAGGGCTTCCCTCTTTGCTTCTTCTTCGGAAAGTAACTTAACAGGAAAATTTACCTTGGCAGTTTCCGAACCAAAAATTTTAAAAATTTTGCTCTCCTTGGGGATGTCTGAACGATATTGAGTACGAAGATTATTCTGCTGGCTTTGCGGGTCACCGTATTTATTTAAAAGCTCGGTTCGTGGAGTACGTTTCGCCACA
The DNA here is from genome assembly GCA_041663385.1 of Candidatus Omnitrophota bacterium. Classification (GTDB taxonomy): domain Bacteria; phylum Omnitrophota; class Gorgyraeia; order Duberdicusellales; family 4484-171; genus JAJYOP01. Next base: position 422 of record JBAYMZ010000164.1, on the reverse strand, counting down.
TCTTTGGCTATCTCTTCGGACCCCGCCCCGGAAGTTTCTTCTTCGGATTTAGCCAATGATGTTTTTTCTTTGGAATTTTCCGTTAAAATTTCTTCTGCAGATTCCTCCTCTGAAATTTTTTCTCCGGACTTTGCCGCTTCTACGCTTTGCGATGCCTCTTGTTTTTTAATCTGCGTTTGATCCTGGCCCAAAACTTTCTTACGCCAGGTATCCAGCTGGCGCCGGTCAATAATTGACTCGCGTGTAGACGCTTGAGAAACTGGCGGCTGGATTATTGTCTCTTTTTGCTCGGTTGAAAATTCTTCTTTTTTCCCTTTTATATCTTGCGTTTCTTCTTCTGGCTTGTGGCTTTGGCTCTCAGAAGCCAAACCACTGCCCTCTGGCTTCGCCAAGGGCGTCGTTGGGCTCCAGCCCTCTGGCTT